>DASXOI010000337.1:0-7860 GCA_036494375.1 Candidatus Udaeobacter sp. | reverse complement strand
GTGGCGGGATGAAATTCGGCGATGCCAGTGGTGCCCGTGATTGCGGCGGTGACTCCAACTGTTCTGATGGTCGCGCCGCCGCTTCCCTTGGGTACCTGAAAGAGAATCGCGCCGTCGATAAGATTCATCTCCCGCGTTCCTTCTTTGAAACTGAAAATCGTATTGGCGCCGAGGCGGGTGATGGTTAGGTCGGCGAAAGTCAATTCGCTGCGCGACTGCGAACCGGTGCGAACAGCGGTGCCATGGCGGACAAGATCGCTGATCGTTGCCGGCCGCGGCGCCGCTTGTTCTAGCAGCAGTTTAACATCATTCACAACTTGGGTAACACGCGCTTCCTTCAATTGCGCTGCGCCTGCCGAATTGGCCATGGCGATCGCCCAAGTTAAGGCTGATGCGGCTGCGATGAATTTTGTGTGCGGGGTTCCTGTGAACATTTTCTTCATACTTGCTGGGAGTTTTAGTTCATAAGCAGCGGTATCGATATCGACTCCATGAGCTAACGTGTGCGAGACTGGTGGCCGGTGTTTGTTAGTGGGTTGGGAGGCGGCGTTGTGGATGGTGCATTAACAAGGGTCACCTGTGTGCCGCGTCCCACGATGACAAGGTTAGACGGAATGTAAGTGCCCTTGGCTATCAGATTCAGTTGCTTCTGTTCTTCTGATTCGATCCGCCGTTGACTGGCTAGAGATTGAAACTCGCGGACCAGCAGGCACGTCTTCATCTCCCGTGCAATGTCAAAGTCCGCCGGCTCCGGAAGGGCGGTGGCGTCCGGCTTTGTAATGAGAATTTGGCCGGGCTGGACCAACAGCGATTCGCCGAGCCGATGGCTCAAATAACATCGGACGGTCCCTTCCAACACAAGCAGCTTGACGTAGGACTTGCCATGACGCTCGATGATGCCAGTGGCGCCTGTGCTCGCGACTGCTATCGCAGCGGTCTTGATCTTCAAGCGGCCAGCGCCTTTCGGTATCTGGAAAAGCACTGCACCTTCGTCAAGGTCTACGGTGCGTGTTCCGTCGCTGACACTGATGCTGGTCTTCGCTCCGAGCCGCGCGATCGACTGCTCCGCGAAAGTCAATTCACTTCGTCCGGTCACGCCCGTGTTAAGAACGTCACCGTCGCGAAGGCTTTGCCCGACTGCGACCGGGCGTGGCGCTGTTTGGGGCGAACCAAGCTTCACGTCTTTGACCACTTGTGTAACGCGCGCTTCCTCCAACCCTGCGGCATTTAAACAGGTGCCGATCAGGAGAAGACAAACGAGCAAGCCGCGCGCTAAGATTTTCGCTCTTTGCGCTGCAGAGGGAGAGCGATTTTTCATCTGACGTTAGAACTTCAGTGTCAGCGCCACCCCGCCGCCGATGTTGGCGACGCTGTAATCGAAGACACTGTGGTTTGACTGATTCCATGCAAAAGAGCTGAGAGCACTCAACGTGAGCCAGTCCCGAACCCGATAGTTTGCGCTCACAGAAAGTATTTCGTTCACATCGGTTCGATCGCCGGAGTAATAATCGCGCACCACGAACTGAAACCCGGCGTCGAGGGAAAAAGAGCGAGTCAAAGCAACATCGTAGCTGGCGTAGACTGAGTAGTTGTTGCGACGCGGTGATTCGGGATCGCCTTCAAAACTCAAATTCAAAGCAACGCCGGCCAGAAGCTGTTGCGCGCGGGCGATTCGAAACGGCAGTTCCGCGTTTAAAATGATGGAATGATTGACGAATATCTCGTCGAAATTGTCGGTGTCGGTAAGGCGGTTGTAATCGTAATACCCGCGAAGGCTCAGGTTGTGGAACTGCGGCAGGTAATAATGCAAACCGGCGATGACATCGAGGCTGGCGAAATTAAGTTCGGTTAGTTGGTTATAGAAGAAGAATTGCTGTACGACTCCAACTTGCGCGTATAACGTGTCGGTAATGCGCGGCTCATACATCAAAGTAACTCCTGGAGCGAACAGGACATCATCTTGTTCGCCCCTGCTGACGAGCGCGGCATTGGATGTCCAGTAAAAGGGAGAGTAAAAAGAAATCGTGAACGGTTTGTACTCTTCCACCCGCTTTAAGATCTGCTGCTCGCCGATGTCTTTATCATTGGCAGTTGTGACTGGGTAACCTTCAGTTTCGGCACTGGGGGTGGCGCTTGGGCCTGGATAGGGCTGCCTGCCGAGCAGTTGCGCGCGATTTTGCGCCGAGCCGGGCGGTGCCTGTCCTTGCGTTGACTGAACCGTGAGGGTCGTAACCGCTGCGCATACAAACAGACAACGTCCCAAGGGAGATTTCGAGAAATTTTTTGAGCCGATCAAACTTGGATTTTTGTGAGGCTTTGGAATTTTCTAGTCAAGCAGAATTGATTAAACTCCAGATCAATCGGTTTAATGTTTTACGGATCCAAAGTGTTAAACGAACTAATGATTAATGGCGGTGCCCGTCTCGCAGGAATGAAATTTCAAAATGCCGTATTAGAGGTATAATGCGCGCGTGAATTGGCTTGGTCGCTATCGGCTTTTGATCCTGGGGTCGATCTGCGCTTTTTGGACCGGGCTGATTCTTCTCGGACATTTCTTCCCGACGACGCCCTTTCTTTCCGCGCCGTGGAGAGGCGAACAGAGTTTCGAGGATTTGCTTCGGCAAGAGGGCCGAAAAACTGCAACGCGTAACGATTTTGTTTTTCTGGGGCTCGACCAAAGCACATTGGAACTGCCGCCATTGACGCCCGACGAAATCGCGAATAACCGCGCGTTTCAGGTGATGACGGAGCGGCCGTTCCCGTGGTCACGCGAGATCTGGGCGCTTCTGCTCGATCGTCTTTTTAGCGCCGGTGCGCGCCTGGTGATGTTCGACGTGATGTTCGACCAGCAGAAAGACGGTGATCCAGTGTTTCATGCCGCGCTCGACCGCTATCACGACAAAGTAGTACTCGCCGCCAATTTCGATATGGGAAAGGCTGCGCAGGAGGTTACACCTAACGAGGCGTTGATTCCGCCTCCGCAGCTCCAGGATAATCGCGTTGGGTTTGTGAATTTTTGGGCGGATCCCATCGACGGAAAAGTTCGCACCGTACTTTATCATGTGAGTAACCGGCAACTGGCCGGGTTGCCGCCGCATCCCAGCCAGGAGATTTACGAATCTCTTTCCGGGCGGGCCCTAACGAAAATCGGTCGTGCTAGTGACGTACCGCAGGATTCTGATGGCCATATGATTCGCTTTAGTGCGGTCGACGCGTACGAACCCCGTCCACTCTACGAAGTGTTCGATCCAAAATTCTGGCATGCCAATTACGCTGATGGCGCGTTTTTCAAAGGCAAGATCGTGATGGTGGGGGCATCCGCACAGATATTGCACGACGTGGTCGACACACCGATGAGCCCGGCCACTTTGGGACCGGGACTGCATTTGCAGGCGATGGCTGCGGCGCTCGGCCACGAGTATTTGCAGCCTACGCCGCGGAAAGTTGCCCTGGCACTCGTGGGTGCAGCAGGGCTCGTCGCGTGGTCGCTTGTTGCCTTCTTGCGCAGACCGTTGCTTTGCGTTGGGGCACTCGTTGTACTTACGGCCACATATCTTGGAACGGCGCGATTGTTGTACGATAAAACAGGTTTGTTGCTGCTGACTGTTCCGGTGTTGTCGGCGCTCGTCCTCAGCGGATCGTTTTCGCTGGGGTTCGAATACTTCCTCGAGCGGCTGGAGAAATTGCGCACCCGGCGCACGCTCGAACGGTACGTTTCGAAAAACCTGGTCAAAGAAATCCTGGACAATCCGGACAGCTACTACAGCTCCCTTCGTGGAGTTCGCGTGCCGGTGACGATCTTGTTCTCGGACTTGATTGGTTTCACAACGCTGGCGGAGAAAGCCGACCCCGAAGCGCTGGTCGCGCAGCTCAATGAATATCTCTCAGGCATGACTTCTGAGATTTTCAGCAATGGCGGAACCCTCGACAAATTTATCGGCGACGCGATCATGGCTGTGTGGGGCAACGTGCGCAGCCTCGGCACGGCGCAGGACGCGAAATGTTGCGCGCGGGCGGCGTTGGGAATGCGCCGGCAGTTGAGCCAACTCAATCAAACCTGGCGCGAACAAGGCCGGATGGGATTGGGCATGGGCATCGGCGTCAACCACGGTGAAGTGATCGTTGGTAATATCGGGTCGCAGGAGCGAATGGATCCCACGGTGATCGGTGATGCCGTGAATCTTGCATCCAGACTGGAAGGACTTACCCGGATTTACGGCGTGGATATGCTGGTAGGCGCGTCCGTTGCCGAGCTGGTCCGGGACGAAGTTTACTTGCGCTCAGTGGCTCGCGTGCAGGTGAAGGGAAAAAGCAAACCGGTAGACGTGTTTACTTTCGTCGCGGCCCGCGACGAAGAGACGGATCTCGAATTTTTGAAATGGCTGGAAACATATGAAGAGGCGTTGGACAAATTTCGCGTACGCGATTTTACCGACGCGAAAATCCTTTTTTCACGTTTCCTGGAATTCTATCCCGACGATCTGCTGGCCAAGATGTATCTGCAGCGCGCGCTCGAATACGAACAGGCTCCGCCCGACGAAGCGTGGGAAGCGATCGAAGTTTTCAAAAAGAAATGACGATTGCGCAGCGATCGTTATCCCGAGCCAAAGTCGAGGGATCCCGCGGCGAAAATGGACAGTGACATCAAGGGGATTCCGTCCACTTCACTTCGCTCCGCTCGGGAAGACAGATGCGGCTAGCCAAAGTCGCTAACGCGGCGTAGAAAACCCGCGTGAAAGAAGCGCCCAACAGTTTTCACTTCCTCGGAATTTGCGGGACGGCGATGGGCGCAGTTGCCGTCGCGTTGCATGAGCGCGGCTTTAAGGTCACTGGGTCGGACGCAAATATTTACCCACCGATGTCTAGTTTCCTTGAGACCAAGGGAATCGCGCTCATGGAAGGTTATCGCGCGGAGAATATCCCGGCGGATGCGGACGTGGTGGTGATTGGCAACGCGATGACGCGTGGCAACCGGGAAGTGGAGGCCGTGCTAAATCGAAAACTACTTTATCTGTCGTTGCCAGAGGTGCTCAGGAATTTCTTCCTGCGAGGCCGTCATAATCTCGTGGTTACCGGAACGCACGGTAAAACTACGACCACAGCCTTGCTTGCCTGGATAATGGAAAAAGCCGGACGCAAACCGGGCTATCTCATCGGCGGCATTCCGAAAAATTTTGGCGAAGGGGCCCGGCTCAACGAGTCAAAATATTTCGTGCTCGAGGGTGACGAGTACGACACCGCGTTTTTCGACAAGCGATCAAAGTTCGTTCACTACCTGCCGGAGTTGGTGATCGTGAACAACGTCGAGTTCGATCACGCGGATATCTTCAACAATCTCGACGAGATCAAGCTCAGCTTTCGCCGTTTGCTGAATATTGTTCCTCAAAATGGCATGGTTGTCGTGAACGGCGACGATCCAAATTCCGTTGAGGTGGCCAAAGATTGCCTGGCGCAGATGGTCGAGGTCGGCTTCTCGAAAAACTGCGGGCAGCGAATTCGAGACGTTTCTTACTCGGCGGGTGTTTCTCGATTTAAACTCGGCGACGACGTTTTCGAAATTCCGCTTATTGGCGAATTCAATGTTCATAACGCCGCGATGGCGGCGACCGCAGCGCGTTTTTATGATGTGCCGGCAGAAGAAATCGCTGGCGCATTCTCCAGTTTCCTGGGCATTGCGCGCCGGCAGGAGCTTCGCGGTGAAGCTGGCGGCGTTAAAATAATCGACGATTTCGGGCATCATCCCACTGCAATCTCTCAAACATTGCAGGCACTGCGTCATCGATTTCCCGGGCAGCGGCTGTGGGCTGTATTCGAGCCCCGCTCGAATACGACTCGGCGTGCGGTGTTTCAGCAGCAACTCCCTGAAGCGCTCAAAATGGCCGACGGCGTATTTATCTCGCAGGTCGCCCGGATCGACCAGATCCCGGAAGATCAACGCTTAAAACCGGACCGGGTCGTTGCCGCGATCGCTGAGGCGGGCCGGCCCGCGTTCTACGAGCAAAATGCGAACGCAATTGTGGACCGAATCATTCCGATGCTGCGGCCAAAAGACGTGGTCGTAGTTTTCAGCAACGGCGGCTTCGACAATATCCACGAGAAGCTTCTCATGAGATTGCGCGCGTAACTCAGGCATCTTGCCTGATTAACGCGCGCTTCTAGCCTGCGGACAAGGGTGTCCTCTCGACCAGCCAGGCAGGATGCCTGAATTTACTTCGGCGGAGCCGCAGACGTATGATCGTGGACAATGCGCCAGCCTTCTGCCAGGCGTTTGAAGATGAGTGTGAATCGCCCATGCGGTTGGTCGCTTGCGCGCTTTAGCCGCCAGCGACCGAGCACGACTGCCGCATCAGGTGAGAGCATCGTGACTTCAATCTCAGAGAAACTAAGCGTTCCCATCTTCGTTCGATCGGAATATTTCACCCGGTATCGATCGCGGACTGTTTCCCAACCGCGGCTGACTTCGTCTTGTGAGACAAAGACCGTCGACGCCGACCGCGCATAGCCGTTCATGAACGCGTCGATGTCGCCACGGTTCCAAGCATCCTGCTGGGCGGTGAGGACGGACTGAATCTCAGCTTCTGAAGTCGAAATCTGTTCGGGAGCGGCATAAACAAGGGCCGTGATTAAGATGTAGCAAATGATGGGAAGCGTGGGTCTGGTTTGCAATACCACCGATCTCCTATAAACTACCACTCCCTGCCGCGTCCAGGGCTACCATTGAAGCACCGTTCCACAGAGGGAAATACGTTGACGGGTCTCATAAATCTACTACGGTCGGCCATCCAGAAAAAAAGGAGTGTGCATCGGCTTTTCTGCATCCTGACGGTCGTGCTTGCCAGCGCGACTACAGCTTCCGCTCAAAGGGATTCGCAGCGTCCTGCTCTGCCAGCCGTAAAGGGAGTTAGTCCTCCGGCACAAGAGGAACCGCCTGCCGCTCCCCCGAACGCACCGGCTACTGTGCGACTGCAATTCCCTAACAGCGACGTAGTCGACGTGTTGCATCTTTATGAGCAGCTCACCGGCAAGAAGTTGGTGATGGATAATTTCGTCCAGGGCAAGGTCAACATTTTCATTGCCAAAGACGTCTCACGCGAAGAGGCGATCAAGATCATCGAGATGAGCATGGCGCTCAACGGAATTTCACTGGTTCCGGCTGGTCGCGACATTGTTGATGTCGTCGGTGCAGGCCAGAATCCGCGCAAAGCGCCGGTTCCCATCATCTCGGACTTGGCCGATATTCCGGCGGGAAATCCTGTAGTTAGCTTTTTATTCCGGCTGCAGTACGCCGACCCTCAGGAGCTTCAACAGGTTTTGATGGCTTATTTTCAGGGAAGCTCGGGCACGATCAACATTTTGGCGCTGCCAAAATCCTCCAGCCTGCTTGTGACACAGAACGCTGACATTATTCGGCAACTTGCCGGGGTGATCGAGCAGGTGGACGTGGCGCCGGCCGAAGTGGTCAGCGAATTCATCAAGCTGGAACGCGCGGATGCCAGCAAAGTCGTCGACATGCTCAAGGATATTTTCGAGAAGGGCTCTGACACAACGGGCCAGCCCGGCGTTCGAGGAGTGAAGGTCCCCGGAGGTGTGCCACAGCCGATGCAGGTGGGGGAATCAGGCGGCGGTATCCTTTCCGAAGAAGCAGTCATTGTGGGAAAAATTAAGATCACTCCCGATGTCCGCACGAATCGCATCCACATCGTGACACGGCCGATCAATATGCCGTTTATCCGACAATTGATTCACGAATTTGACGCCAACGTTGAGTTTGCAAAGCCGGTAACTCGCTATTTGCAATACGTTTCCGCAGGCGACATTTTGCCCGTTCTTGTCCAGGCATTGACCGAACCGGGAACAGAT
>DASXOI010000336.1:0-7118 GCA_036494375.1 Candidatus Udaeobacter sp. | reverse complement strand
TTTTGCACGCTGCCTTCGAGCAAATTCGCGACGCCGAGTTGCTGGCCCACCTCGCGCAAATTATCCGGCGCGCTTTTGTACTTCTGAGTAGAAGTGCGCGAGATCACCTTGAGCGCGGCGATCTTCGATAAGCGCGTCAGGATTTCGTCCTGAATTCCTTCCGCGAAATAGGCGTTTTGCTTTTCATCGCTGAGGTTTTCGAAGGGCAGGACAGCGATCGATTTGTTAGGCACCTCTCGGATCGATTGCGCTGGTAGGAACGGACCGCCGGGCCGTCCGCCTTCAGCGGTTTCTGAATCAGAACGGCGCGCCCGGCGGTCGCGCCCTACCAATTGATACACAAACAGACTGGCCGCGACGACCGCCAAGGCGATCGTGACGGCAACAATCTTTCGCCCAGTGTGGTGGGCGATCGGGTGGTTCGGGTCGATCGCCGATTCGCGTTTAATTCCTTCTGGAGTGATCTCGAAGGCCCACGAGAAGACGAGCGCCACCGGGAATCCGGCGATCAACAACAAAACGACAAGGCGTATCGCCCAGTTTGGAATTTCGAAAAATGGAAAAACCTGCGTAGCAACTTGAATCAAAAGCCAGCCGACGACCGCATATGCGATCGCGACTTTGTAAACATTGCGCCGCTTGAGTTCGGCGAAAAAAGAGTGCCTTTCGCTCATGGCGTCGTGCCGCCAGGCGGCGTGTAGGGCAACGCTAGTTTCGCAAGGACCGCCTTGAAGCGCGGATCGTCACGCAACGGATCGAAACTGCGATTCCAAAGCCATGCTGCGAAAGCGCTGTTGCGCTTGACCGCATAGATTTCCAGCTCATCCAAGGCACGGTCGCGTTGTCCTAGTGATACGAGATAGAATGCGTACCAAATCGGGTCCCGCCGGATATCGGCATTGTCCGGCGAAGTCTCCAGGCTATCTAGTGCGGCGGCGCGTCGGGCGGGGTCGGCCATGCCGCGGGCGAGCAACGCCTGGGCGTCTCCATTTTGGCCTCTGAGTTTGCCTAACGAACGCAGCTCCGCTTCCGCCTCCGGATACATCTTGCGGTCGATGTACTGAGTGGCAGCCCAGGTATGCGCTGCCCCGAATTCGGGGTGCGCTGCGAGAACGCTTTTGATCTGTGCCTCCGCGGCGTCATCACGCCTCAAGGCAGCCAGAGCACCGGCATGAATAACGCCGATGATAGGCGACAATGGATCGAGCTGTTGAGCGCGCTCGATCTCGCGCAAGCTCGGTTCAAGCTGTCCAACGGTTGAGAGGAATTGGGCGTATTGATTGACCGCTTCAGCGTCACTGGGTGCCAGCACGAGGGCGCGGCGGAATGCCTGGTCAGCTTCCGGCCAGCGGCAGCGAAACATGTTCGCCAGCCCGACCGCGACATAGGCCGATGCCGCGTTAGGATCGAGTACAAGAGCGCGTTGCGCGGCTGACTCAGCCTGCGGCAATGAAGCCTCGAACGAGTCGAGTCCATAAGAGGGTAGAAGGAACTTGGTTATGGCCAACGCGCCCCACGCCTGCGCATAATTCGTGTCGAGGTCTACCGCCTTTTGAAACGAACTCCTTGCTTCAAGTAATCCGGGACCTCTGGCGGCAAGCAAAGTCAGTCCACGCAGATAGAGTTCATGAGCTTGCGGATTGTTCGTGCTATCAACGACAAGCGGTTGCCCGGCGCCGCCCGTAAGCTGCACGCGCAATTTGCTCGCAATCGCCTTGGCGATTTCATCCTCGACCGCAAAGACGTTGTCGAGTTTGCGATCGTACTTCTCGGACCACGCCTGCAACCCGTTTTGCACATCGACTAACTGCACGTTGATGCGCACCTGATCGCCGGCCTTCTGCAAACTGCCCTCCAGAATATGTGCCACGCCAAGGACCTGGCCGATTTTGCGCAGATCGAGATCGGTACCCTTGAATTGGAAAGCCGATCGTCGCGCCGCTACTTTCAAGTTCGGAATTTGCGCGAGCGCGTTGAGTATTTCCTCGGTAATCCCATCGCTGAAGTAGGCGGTGTTTTTGTCGTCGCTTAGATTTTCGAACGGCAGCACCGCAATGCTTTTCCCGGGATCTGTGCCCGTTCCGTTGCGAGCCGCACTGGTATTGTTCGATGCCGAATAACGACCGAGAAAAAATAATCCGATCGAGATCGCGCCGCCAATCACGACAATATAAATCCAAATGTATTTCTTTGGCTTCGCAGCTGCCGGCATCGCGTCAGCCGTTTTCGTTCGTTTAATTCCCTGTGGTGTTAACTCGAACATCCAGGCCAACACCAGCGCAACGGGCAGGCCAAGAATGATGAGCAGCACAATGGCTCGAATTGCCGAACTGGGAACATCGAAAACTGGAAAAACCTGCGCGACTCCCTGCGAAAGTGCCCAGCCTCCGACGATGTAAGCGATCGCGACCTTGTAAACGTTGCGCCGCTTCAGCTCGGTGAAGAAAGTGTCGATCTTCACCGTTTTGCGTCTGATTTCGGTGCAACCACTTTTTGTACCAGCGCTTCGAAGCGCGGCTCACCATGTAATGAATCGAGTAGCGGGTCCACCTTGATCCAGCTGATGTTGGAGCCGTCGCGTTCCTCGTAACCCTGTTCGAGCCAGCGCAACGCTTCACCTTTGTTGTTCAGGCTGAGATAAAGCAAAGCGCGCAGGTAGCCAACGACTTCGCGCTGCTGACTGATCTTATCGAGGTCGCTCAACATGCGCAGCGCGGCATCCTTGTCACCAGCGTACGCCTTAGCCTGAGCGCAGAGCGTGGCCGTAAATGGGTCGTCGCTCAATCGTTTTGCTTTTTCATATTCGCCAAGCGCGCCTGAGAGGTCGCCTTGTGCTTGAAGAACAATCCCGAGATTATAGTGCGCGTAAAAGAATGTTGGATCGATCTCGAGCGTCTTGCGCAATTGCCTGGCAGATTCGTCGAAGCGGTGGGCGTAGCTGAAGGTTACGCCAAAGTCCGCATTGATAATTGGGGATAGCGGATCCAACTCAATCGCGCGCTTACCTTCGGCGATGGCTTCGTCGAATCGCCCGAGGGCCGCCAGGGTGTCGTTGCCAAGCCAGTGATGTGCCGTTGCGTCATTCGGCTGGAGCTCGATCGCGCGTTTGTATTCGCGCATGGCTCCAGCCAGATCGATTTCACCAAAGAAGAGTACCTTGCCGAATGAGGTATGCGCTTCAGCCAGATTGGAGTCAAGGCTGAGCGCTTTGCGTGCCGCCTCTTTGGCCTTCGAGTAGGCATCGAGCCGGTCCGCACCTGCGAAAAAAGGAGCCAGCATGTACGCTTTGGCCAGACCCGCGTACGCCAGCGCATAATTCGGATCGCGCGCAATCGCCTGCTCGTAATAGGCGATGGCCTTTGGAATGTTATCGCCTGAGCGCTTTTCCCACAGCGATCTTGCCTTGTGATAAAGCTCGTACGCCTCCGTGTTATTCGTCGGCTGCGCGGCCATCATTTGTTTCTCTGAACCGGTCAGCTTTGCCTGCAATGTGTCGGCGATCGTCTTCGCGATTTCGCTTTCGACGGAAAAGATGTCGATCAATTTTCGATCATAAGTTTCGGCCCAGAGATGCGCGTCGTTCATAGCGTTAATCAGCTGCACATTGACGCGCACCTGATCGTTCGCTTTCTGCACGCTGCCTTCGAGGATATTCATTACGCCGAGTTGCTTTGCGATCTCGCGTAAGTCCGATGGCGCACTCTTGAAACGTTGTGTCGACGTGCGCGAAATCACTTTCAAATCGGCCACCTTGGCCAGGCGCGTCAGGATTTCGTCCTGCACGCCCTCGCAGAAATAAGCGTTGTCGGGGTCGTGGCTAAGATTGTCGAACGGAAGAACGGCGATGCTTTTTTCGGGTATCGCCGACCCATTAGCCGTTGGCTGAACCGCGGGCTTTTTCTTGCGAGAAAGGTCGGCCTGCAACTCATCGGTGATTTGCTTGGCTACTGCGCTCTTGATGGTATCGGCCAACGAAGGGGCCGCTGTGGCGGTCGCTTGAGGCAGCGTCGCCGACCGATGTTGGTCGAGCGTGTGCATGATCGCCGGGGCGAAA
The DNA here is from genome assembly GCA_036494375.1 of Candidatus Udaeobacter sp. Taxonomy (GTDB): domain Bacteria; phylum Verrucomicrobiota; class Verrucomicrobiia; order Chthoniobacterales; family UBA10450; genus Udaeobacter. Next base: position 3,064 of record DASXOI010000336.1, on the reverse strand, counting down.
ATCACTGACACGATCGCAAGCGCGAGAAGCAAGACCGCGACAATGAAGGTCGCCAGAGCGAGCGGAGATAGTGTTTTGCGAGCCCGCGCTCTGGAGCCGGGGATGTTGCCACGCGTTTTTGCGAGGCGCTTCGGCGGCGTGGGATTGCCGATTGTCTCCGCGTAAAGATTAACTAAGGAGATAACAACTCCGTGTTTCACTTCCACGTCGCCCAATTCATGGATGTACGACTGCCATCGACGTTGTTGCGCCAGATCGTCGGCGACGCGTTTACTTACGAGAATGTGGCCGGCATCTCCACAATCCATGACTCGCTGTGCAATGTTGATGCCCACGCCGGCGATGTTTTCCCGCCCGTTTGCATCCTTCACATGATGGATCGGGCCACTATGGATTCCCATCCTCACCGGCAAACTCGGCTGCGCGCGCAAAGCCCGGCTTATCTCCAAGGCGCATTCCACCGGCTCTTCCACGGAACCGGTGAAAACCAGCGCCATGCCATCTCCCGTCGGCAAAATGGTAAGCGCGTCTGCAGCCTGGGCCTGGCGCACCACTTCGGTACTACGCACGACCTGGTTCAACTCCTGAAGCGCTTCTGATTGTTCATCGGTCAGCAGCTTGGAGTAGCCGACAATGTCCATGAAGAGCACGTGCGCAATCTCCAGGCGCTTAGCCTTGTGTTCGTCAGCCATGAAGCGGGAACTCTAGTGGCTGAGCGCAACCCTCTCTAGCCTATTCTTTTGCCCGCGGATGGCACGAACAAGAGATGATCGAGGTCGAATCTCATATCTGCGGAATCCCATCACCTGGATAGTATGCCGTTTCACTTCAGACGCCGTAGCTCAGTCTGTCCGATGCGCGGTTGTAGCTGGCGGCGGTGACGCCGGTACGCAATGGCTACTCCGTCGTTCCGTGGTAGAGGCGATTGACCTCAATCGCCCGCGGGCGGTTCGTTAACAGCGAGTGCTTCAGCCAACGACTGCGTCAACGCAGGCGCGAAAGCACGCAGTTTGACGTCTTCGGTCACAACCCGACTGCCCAGTTGATCTGCCAGAGCAAGGAAGCGCGCGTCATAGGCGCTGACTCGGTGGCGGGCAGCAACCGCCAGTACAGATGCGTGCGGGATGCGCGCCAATTTTCCATCAAATAAGGCGACGGCTTTTGCGAGCAAACCTCCAGCCAGCGAAACCGTCATCCTTTTCGTCGCGATTGATGAGGCGAGAACATTCGTGAATTCGACGAGCAGGAAAGCTTCGCTACGCCAGTCAGGCTCGCGGCTGTACAATTTCTGCGCGGCTTTGGTGTGATCGCCTTCGATCAGAAGATAAGCAACCACATTGGTGTCAACGAGGAGCATCTCCTAATCGCGGCCCCACGCGATCGCCGCTTCGATCTCCTTCGTCGTGATCGGGCCACCGCGCAGCTTGACCGGCTTGGGCGTTTTCGTAGGGCGGTTTTTGCCCGCAGCCATGCCTTTGCGAATGAACTCCGCGATCGCGTCCTTCAATTTCTTGTTCTCATGAATGGCGCGGATTTTCACTTCGCGCATCAGCCCGTCAGGGAGATCAAGCGTTGTTTTCATAAAATGCCAGATTCCCAGAAATCTGGTTTTCTGTCAAGACAGCCCGCATCGGGGCAGGCGACAACAATTTTTGTAAACGTTGCGCCGCTTCAGCTCGGAGAAGAAGTTGTCGAGCTTCACGTCTTGGTTCCTCTTGCGGCGCGAGCGAGGCGACCTGCCGTGCTGTAGCCACGGCCCTGTGGGCCGTTCCTCTCTCAGTGTGTCATGCTACGCGATACCGAAACCGGCTATAGGCCGTTGGCTACAACATCCAGGCAGCTACTGTTTTTCCTTTGGAGCGAGTGATTGAACGATTCTCTCGAAGCGCGGATCGCCGCGGAGCGGGTCCCAGACCGGGAACAGTTTTAAGGCGCCGTAGCTCAGCATGACCGATGCCTGTGGCGCGCGCAGTCCAGCGTCCAGTTGCTGCAATGCGAGCTCCTTGTCGCCCGCCCATGCTGCCGTGATGGCGAAATACTGAAGGACGCGGCTGCCGTTGTTGACATCTTTTTCCACCGGTGTGAGCGCGATCGCTCGTCGGCCTTCGTCCAAAGCCAGGTCATTGCGGCCAAGAGCGGCGTCGATTAGCCCGAGTACACAGAGCGGCGGGCCGTAGTTCGGTTGCGCCTGCACAAGCTTCTCCTGCTGGGCGCGAGCCGCTTCGAACGCAGCGCGCGCTCGCGCCTCATCTTTGGTCATGCGTGCCAGCAGCCCTTCGCCAAAGCTGTGGCTCAGAATGATCGCACCTTCGTTCCAGCATTGATTGTCGCCGAGCGTGACCAGTGCTCGTTCGGCCGCAGCCGGATCGCGTTCGGCCAGAGCGCAAAAGAACCAGATGTCCGCGGCGCTGACAATGGCGCCTGTTCCTTGGGCGAGAATTGCATCAATCGTCTGGCGCAGCGGCCGCGTGTCCCCTTCCCAGAACATGTACCATAATCCACGATTGGCGCGCGTTTCGATGTTATCGGGCATAATCGCTGACGCCCGATCCAGCGCAGCGATCGCTTCGGCATAACGCCCCAGGAACTGGTAACTGAGCGCGATCTGTTGCAGAGTATAAAAGTTGCGCGGGTCCAGCTCCACGGCGCGCTGCAGGTTTTGCAGACCTTCCTCCTGCAAGCCGCGCCGCCGCAGAATGTAGCCGGTGAGTTCGAAGAGACGCGGATCATTGGGTAACGCTAGCCGCGCAATCTCCAATTCGGCCAGGGCGCCAGCATAGTCGCGCAGGCCGTAATAGAGATATTGTGCGCGCGCCAAATGCGTTTCGGCAGCATCGGGCCGCAGTCGTGTCGCGGCTTGCACTGCAGCTTCAGCCAGCGCAAGCCGCGCGGGGGTATGATCATACCCTCTTACTGCGTAAGCGATTTCGTGGGCATAAGCGAGTTGGCAGTAAGCGTCGAAAAAGGAGGGATCATGCTTCACGGCTTCATCCAGAAGTTCAATTGCCTTGCGCTCGTCTGACTCGGACGTCGCGCTGAAACCTGCCGTGAGGAGAAGTGACTT
>DASXOI010000335.1:0-4734 GCA_036494375.1 Candidatus Udaeobacter sp. | reverse complement strand
AATGATCGAGATGATCGGTGCGCTGATCTCAAAAGGGTTGGGTTATCAGGCCGACGACAAATCAGTTTACTTTCGCATCAACAAATTTGCGGATTACGGAAAGCTCGCGCACTTCGATCTCACGCAGTTGCAATCGACAGGCCGCGTGAAGCATGACGAATACGACAAGGAACACATTGGCGATTTTGCGTTGTGGAAAGCATGGGACGAAGCAGACGGCGACGTGAAATGGGACTCGCCCTGGGGACCTGGCCGACCCGGCTGGCATATCGAATGCAGCGCGATGTCCATGGCGTTGCTGGGCGATCAGATCGACGTCCACTGCGGCGGCGTCGATAACATCTTTCCGCATCACGAAGCGGAGATCGCACAGAGCGAAGGCGTGACCGGAAAGAAGTTCGTGCGCTACTGGCTGCATTGCGCGCATCTGCTGGTGGACGGTCAGAAAATGGCAAAGTCGTTAGGTAATTTTTACACTGCCCCGGATGTTCTGACCAAGGGTTATACTGGACGAGAGCTCCGGTACGCGCTGCTGCGGGTGCATTATCGCGTCCCGTTGAATTTCACCTGGGAAGGAATGAATGAGGCCCGCGAGTCGTTAGCTCGAATCGATGAGTGGCTGGCGCGGCTAACAGAAATTGTAAAAAGCGGAAACGTCCAACGCCCAACACCCAACGCACAACATCCAACCACTGCTTTTGAAGAGGCGCTCGATGACGATCTCAACATTTCTGCTGCGCTCGGTTTTCTATTCGAATCCATCCGTGAAACCAATCGCGCGATGGATCAAAACGAAATCGACGCGGCCTCGGCAAGTGCATGGCTGGAATGGTGGAACCGGATCAACACTGTTCTTGATCTTCAAGTTGAGACTGACGTCGCCATTCCGGACCAAGTCGCGCAGCTCGCACAACAACGCGAGGACGCACGGCGCGAAAAGAATTGGAAACGCAGCGACGAACTACGCGAGCGAATCTCTGCGCTCGGCTGGGAAGTGCGCGACACAAAAGACGGAGCAAAGCTCACGCGGGGCACTGGATCCGCATAGCACATTTTGCGTTCATTGCTCTTCAAACGTGTAACCGAATCGCTCGATCTCCGCAGCGAACCGCTTGCGTACGAACTCGCGAAGTTCGTCATCGTAATATTTCGAATAATGCTCGCGGCTTGACCGATTGTGTTGCGGCAGGGTTGGCGGCGAAATGCTAATCGCCGTGCACACAGCTCGAAAGTCATCGGCCAGGTTCTCGAATCGCATGATGTAATCGAGGTTAGCGAATGGATCCTGTTCGCCGTCGTCCAGTCGCAAATAGTCCGGCACCGAGACAGCTTTGGAAATCATCCCGCGGAATTCCTTCCGGTTCCAAGTTCCGAGGTTCCGCGTGGGCGTAAAATAATAGGACACCATTCGATCCCATGGATTCCGCACGCACGCGAACCTGTACAACTCGCCAAATTGCTGGTCCCCCAAGGCATCGTGATACTCACTGAGCGTGGAGTGTTTCTTGAGCTTGTACTTTGGATTGCGCAGCCCAAAGCGCTCGATCCCGTCCTGCTCCCTTCGTAGTGCGACCAGTTGATCCTCCGAGTAATCGCGCAGGACGCTCTGAATCGAATTACCGGCTGTTTTTGGAATGTGAACGAACAAGAAACGTTTCCGCAGCGAGATCATTCCTAGCCTCAGTTTAGCTCATGTTGCTTATGTCTTGCCACTAAGCTGGCTGTTACTTATTGTCGTTGACACGTGAAAGCATCGCCGGTGCCCCCCCGCGGCGAGGCGGAAAGTCGGTATGAATCATTCGCCTCGACTCGTTGGTCAATAGTCATAGAAGCGGGCAATTCGGCGACAGTTTCCTCTCACGCATTCAATGCGCTGTCGGAACTATGCCAAATTTATTGGCGCCCGCTGTACTCCTTCCTGCGCCGGCAAGGATGTGGTCCCGAGGATGCGCGCGATTTGATCCAGGGCTTTTTCGCTGACCTGATCGAGACACGTGCCTACGTGCGCGCCGATCGCGAGAAAGGACGGTTCCGTTCTTTTCTTCTCGGTACCCTAAAACATTTCGCTGCCGATGTGCACGATCGTGGACGCGCGTTGAAACGCGGCGGCGGAATGATCCTTACGAGCTTGGACGACCAAGCTACTGCAGAGGCGGAGGCGCAAATTGCGCGAACCACGAAATGGCAACCAGAGGAAGTCTATGATCGTGAGTGGGCAGCCTTGCTTTTGCGGCAAGCAGTGGATCGGCTCACAAAAGAGTGCGCGCTCGCCGGCAAAGCAGACCTCTTTAGCCATTTGATGCCATATCTTTCAGCCACCGAAGAATCGGCGATCCCGTATGAACAGTTGGCACAACGAACGCATCGGCCAGTCACGACATTGCGCAGCGACGTTGCCCGATTGCGCAAACGTTATCGCGCGATTCTACGCGAGGTCGTGCGCGATACGGTCTTTGAAGCCGAAGACGTGGACGAAGAACTGCGTTATCTGTGCCGGGTCTTGGCCGCTCGGTAGCGGAGCGTCCAATCACTTTCCTACAATATGGCGTCCTAGTGAGACGTGACGATAGGGACGCGCCCTTCCTTTTAACTGGGCCCGGCGTCGTTGCCTCCTGCGATCCGGAAATCTCATTTCCTAAAATTTTCTGCAATATCGCGCCGGATCTCCCGAAGTACGTCAGTGAAGATCAAAATCACAAACAACTGAAAGGAAATTTGAATCATGAAAACTTTTATCGTTTACGATTTGGATACGGGATTACCCGTCGCAGTTGGCGAAGCGCTTAAAGCAGAGTGGGCGCGTGTTGAAACGGCAGAGGAAACAGACATTCGCGCCGAAAACTTGATCGCAGAGGAAATTAACTTGGGAAGGGAGTTTGAACTTCCATGAAAATAGTCACCGCGAAGAAAATGAGGTGCGGAGTAGTGGCTGCATTGGTTTCCCTTGTGTTTGCATCGCAGGCATCTGCGGTGTTACGACCGCTGTTTCCGATCAAACCCTCGGCGCCATTTAACGGTGAACTCATTGTCATAGGAGACGATTTCGTGCTGCGATCCACAAAAAAGGCTCCGACGCATCACCGGCTTCAGGCACACTAACAAGTGCGTGGACACGAAGCTATCTATTGAAACGCACGAGCAGAGGGAGGGATTTTCGAGCGTAAACTGTTTTCGGGTCGCCAGCTTTATTCTCGACATAGCCTGACAGCGGGTTTATGAAAGATTTGTAGTTAGGTAGCTCCACATGTCCCCCGAGGCTCAGGAAGAGGTTGAGCGCAAGATCGGGCAATCGCTGGCCCGATCCCGCCTGACTAAGCTCGCCGCTTAGACCAAACAAATGCAACCCTCCCCGCAGCAGATATCGATGTGTCCGACCTGTGGCGCTGCGCTCGAGGAAACATTCGGTGGCGGAGCCGGTTGCATGTTTTGTCTATTGCAGGCGGGAATCGGCAGCGAAGAAGAAACTGTGAAAGATTCAACTTCGGACGTTGGCGGAGGCAGCATGCGCTTTGGTGTGTATGAAATCAATTGTCACGCGGATGGAAGTCTCTGTGAGCTTGGCCGTGGAGCGATGGGTGTCACTTATCGCGCCACCGACACGTCACTCCAGCGCAAAGTCGCCCTAAAGATTATTAAAACCGACATCGCGGAACGCAGCGCCGACGCACGCGAACGCTTTATCCGCGAAGCGCGCGCGGCCGCAGCATTGCGACATGAACACATCGCCACAGTCTACCAATTCGGAATGCGTCTTGAGACTGGGCAATATTTTTACGCGATGGAATTAATCGAGGGCGAGACCCTTGATGATCGCGTCCACCGCGCCGGGCCACTCAATGCGCGTTCCACCATCGGACTTGCACAGCAAGTCACCTCGGCCCTGGCCGCCGCAGAAAAACATGGGTTAGTCCACCGCGATCTAAAGCCAGCAAACCTGATGCTCCTAGATGCGGACGAGCCGCACGCGATGGACAGCGATCAACCTCGGTCTAAGCGAAGTAGAATACGCGCACTCCGCAAGAGCGGTATTCCGGTGGTGAAAATAATCGATTTTGGTTTGGCCAAAGCTTTTCACACCGCGGCGGATCCGAAATCGCTAACCCATGACAGATTCGTCGGCACACCTGCATTCGCCAGTCCGGAACAATTTGATCATTCTGCGCTCGATGTGCGCTCCGACATTTACTCGTTAGGCGAAACACTCTGGTTCGCGCTTACCGGAAAAGCGCCGTTTGCCGGCCGTACCTTGTCGGAGATCCACCGCGCTCAAAAATCAAATGCGCTTCCAGTAGAACAACTCAAAGCAGCGCATGTTCCGCATCGCCTGAAATCGCTGCTTGAATCGATGCTCGCATTCGAACCTGTGTCTCGGCCTGGCACTCGCGAGTTAGCAGCGCGCCTGCAACGTTGCTCACCGGAGGTGCGCAGCGTGCGACGCACGCGCGCCGCTCTCGTAGTCGCTACCGCAGTCGTTTTCGGCATGTCTGCACTTTTCGTCGCACATCGACCGCGAGTCGAAAATCCGGCTTTGAGTGCCGCGTCTGACAAGAGCATTGCAGTGCTGCCGTTTGAAAATCGCAGCGAAGACAAAGCGAATGCATACTTTGCCGATAGCATTCAGGACGAGATTCTGACCCGCTTATCCAAGATCGCTGATCTGAAGGTGATCTCCCGCACATCGACGCAGCAGTACAAGAGCGCACACGAGAACTTGCCCGAGATCGCAAAGCAACT
>DASXOI010000334.1:0-2674 GCA_036494375.1 Candidatus Udaeobacter sp. | reverse complement strand
AATCAGCGCCTACATCGCCGCCAAACATGGCGTCATTGGATTGTCCAAAGCGGCTGCCGTGGAATACGCAAATAAGGGGATCCGCATTAACGCGCTGGCGCCCGGGTTGGTGAATACCGCAATGACCAAGGAATGGTTCGACGATCCAAATATGAGCGCGCATTTCATTGCGAACACGCCGATCGGCCGTGTGTCGCAGCCGGCAGAAATAGCCGGCACGGTTTTATTTCTTTGTTCGGACCTTGCCTCCTTCGCTCTTGGCCAGACGTTCGTGATCGATGGCGGCTACACGACTCATTGACTTAAATTCTGATATTCGCGCTTGGCTGCAGATTCAAAAGAGGTGACCTTAAAAATCGCCGAAAGTAACGCGCGATGACTCTTCCGCCCGACATCGAATTTCTGGAGGACGTTCGTCTGTTCATTTACAGACCGCGGGGTTTACTGGATGAAGCTTCGGTCTCTAGAGCTGTTAAGATTCTTACAGACCTGGAGGCAATGCTAAAAGAGCCGTTCAATCGGTTCTCCGATACGTCGGCAATCGATGGAGTCGAGTTGAATTACCAATACGTCATTCAGGTTTCCCTCTATCGAGTGCTTTCGTACGCTGATCGGCCACCGGTGAAATCGGCAATTCTCGCGACCGAGCCCACCGTCGGCCACTATTTTCAATTGCATGCCGTAATCACTAAGGGATCGCCAATCAATGTTCGAATATTCCAACAACGAGAAGACGCCGCGAAATGGCTGGGAGTTGCGTCGCAACGGCTGGCTGAGAATTTCGCGCGAGCGACAGATGAGAGCGGCAATCAACCAAACGGATCTGCTGTTAACGAACGATGAAACTCCCATCTGAACTGGAATTCCACGACGATCTCCATCTGCTCATTTATCGGCCGCACGGTGTGATCGATGAGGTGGCTGTTAAAAAACTCGTGGACGTTCTCGAAGATCTCGAAGCCAAGCTCCAAAAGCCGTTCAATCGATTTTCCGACACTCTGGAAGCCGATGAAGTTGAGCTTAACTTCAAATACGTCATCCAGGTCTCTCTCTGCCGGCGCCTTTCCTACGCGGGCCATCCACCGGTGAAGTCCGCAATTCTCGCCGCCGATGCAACTATGATTCATTATGCGCGGTTGCATGCCTTGCTGACTCAAGGTTCGCCAATCCATGTACGTATCTTCAAAGATCGAAAGGAAGCGGCCGACTGGCTTGCCGTGCCGCTCGAACGGCTAACAGATCGCGAGCCAACTCAAGCAGGTTGAACAGATCAATTTGCTGTCTTCGATTGCGTTTGTTGTAGAGGTGCTTGTGTCGAGCACCGAAGCCATTCCCAGGCGGTTGGCACAACCGCCTCTACATACACAGGCTCTGCTGTCCGGACGCTACGCCTGAGCGGAGTGGTCAGTGGAGGAGTGGCCACCAAGGCTTTGCAAGAGCGACGGCAGCATGGCGGCCAACCCCTGCTGATGGTTTGCGGCAGGATCGATCTTTCCCGCTGGTGTCAGCTTATCGATGATCTTTGGCAGGTACTCAGCCAGGAAGGTTGAGGCAACAGCCGGATCGACTCCCATTCTGGTCGCGATCGCATTGACCTGCTCTGAGCCAAGCGCGTTTTGAATTTGATGGTTGGAAACCGGCTGGTTCTCACCCATGCCCACCCACGATTGGAATGCGTTCCCCTGGCCGCTTTGCGCAAATTTGCTGGCCAGACCTTGCAGACCGCCGCTCTGCGCGAGGAGACCGCCGACAATTCCCATCACCGGATTCTCCTGACTAGAAGCACCGCCTTCTCCGCTAGCTGCGCCAAGTATCGAATCGAACAATCCCATAACCTGTTTCCTCCTTTGATTGTTGGTTGCGAGTAAAGATAAACCAGCTGTTCAACGACCGACTACACAGAATACCGCAGCAATACGCGATCAGCCTATAAGACCAAAGTCCTATTGTTGATGTGTCTTGCGTTTTTCAAGCTGTATCAGCTAACAATTAGCCTATGAACAAGTATATCGCCGAATTCATCGGCACATTCTTCCTAGTCCTGACGATTGGCTGCACGGGAATTGGTGCTGGCGCCGGGGTCATTGCGCCGCTCGCCATCGGCGCAGCGCTGATGGTGATGGTGTTCGCCGGTGGCCATATCTCTGGAGCACATTATAACCCAGCAGTCACGCTCGGCGTCTTGATCCGGGGCAAGGTCAATGCGAGCGACGTAGTGCCTTACTGGATAGCACAGTTCGCCGGTGCCGCCGTCGCGGCGCTGATCGTGAGCAAAATCTTTCGCGCCGGTGTAGCTGTTACTCCCATCGCGCCCAATGTTGGTCCAGCGCTACTTGCGGAATTTCTTTTCACATTTGCGCTTGTCTATGTGGTGTTGAACGCCGCGACGGCCGAAGGCACTTCAGGGAATTCATTTTATGGCCTCGCGATCGGCATGACCGTGATGACCGGCGCATTTGCCGTCGGCGACATTTCGGGCGGTGCATTCAATCCCGCGGTCGCTTTCGGCATCTGCATCCTTGGGATTTCAACTTGGGCAAATATTTGGATCTATTTGCTCGCCGATTTGGCTGCTGCTGTTGTTGCAGCTATTGTTTTCCAGATGATCAATTCGCCGATGCAAATCACTCCGATTGCAACAGACGAGCCGCCTTACGAAACACCCGATTGAAAA
>DASXOI010000333.1:0-2649 GCA_036494375.1 Candidatus Udaeobacter sp. | reverse complement strand
GCTGTCCCGGACTGAGGAAGTATCGAAAGGATAGGGACAATAAACGAACTGGATTTTTCAAATCACTTTCTTTGCCCGTCAAATAAATCCAAGCGGCGTCGGCTTGCGTGAAAACGGGGTCTGGGTGGTCGAATAACAAATTGAAGGTGGGCGGAGTAGGATCGTGAGCTTCCAACACGTTGCGGATGTACCACGGCAGACTGAGTGCGACGAAAGCAAAGACAAGGAGTGCCGTCTCTCGCCGCGGCAATCGGGTTGCCGAGGCGAGCAACAAGGAAATAATGAAAAACGGTAGATGACCAATCAGGGTAAGCTTCATCCCGACACAAAAAGCGGCGATGACAGCGAACTCCCAGACGAAGCGTCGGTGCGACAATGTTTTGTAAACGCACAGGACCGACACCAGAACAAACAAACCGATAGGTACGTCCACGTAACCACTGTCCAGATATTCAAGGAAGACTGGTGAGAGGGCCAGGCTTAGCGGAACCAGGAACTGAGGCAGGAAAGGATACCAGCGTCGTCGCCGAGGATTGCTGCTCGAAGGCAATTCAGCAGAAGCGAAAAATGCCAAAACCCCTAAACACGTGAGCAAGCCACAGAGCCAGGTTAGGAAATGACAATAGTTGCCTAGCTTGAGAACGAAAAACGCACTGTCGAACAACAAAAAATTGTTTGCGTAGTACGGGAAGCGAAGAAACGGATCGACATAGATGCGCCCAGCGTTTGCCCAATCTGCCGCATACGCCAAATGATAGCTTACTGGGTCGCCGTGGATGGGCGGCAGGATTGCCGGGATGCCGAGCGCCAGAAATAAAACGTAAATGCAAAGAGCTGGAAGCGTCCAACTCCTGGCGAAATCCTGAAGTATGCGCCTCCAAAAGATTAATGACAGCCAGTTGTCACGTTTCAGCAGCCAGAAGCACGCCGCCTCTAATATCAAAAGGCCTGCAAGCCCGAATGGATTCAACAAGTGCGCAAATCCCAGTAATAACAATGCGAAGCCGCATAGCGCCATTCCTGCAACAGAAGTAATGACAAGCGTATCAAGTTCGAAAGGCTTCGGATTATCGGAGTGCCTTTTCCATAACAGCTGACCGGTTGTAAAGAAAAACAACCACGCCAGGTGAATCACTATCAAACCCAGAAGATAACTCATCAAAACGGACATGTTGATCCAGGGTCTTGGCGTTTATCACATGGCAAATCAGAATACAAGTATCGGCCTAACTATCCCGAAGATGTGCGTTGTGGCGCTGCTCGCGATGGGCCTTCGGCGAGTCAACATCGTGCAAGCATCGTCATCCTGAGCGGAGCGCAGCGAAGTCGAAGGATCCGCAGAATAGCGCAAAGTTGGGCCACGGGGTTCCTCGACTTCGCTCGGAATGACGGCTTTTCAGCCGTCACGTGTCGGCGGCTGCCCAAGCCCTTGTTCCTTGTCTTATGATTCAAGGCTTCGGAGATTTCAATCGCCCGAAGAAGTCGTCGAACAATGAGTCGTAAATTCGGCTGCGCCTTTTGCAGCAACCGATTTTAGCGGTTTTCTTTCTGGTGTTGGTCCGCATTCATGTGTTGGGCGGATACGCGCTCGTCGCGGCGCTGCTCGCGATGGCACAGCGGCGGGTTAGACCCTTGCAAGCATCGTCATCCTGAGCGGAGCGCAGCGAAGTCGAAGGATCCCGCAGAATAGCGCAAAGTTACGCCACGGGGTTCCTCGACTTCGCTCGGAATGACGGCTTCCCAACCGTCACGTGTCGACGGCTGCCCAAGCCGTCGTTCCCTGTCTTATGATTCAACGCTTCCGAGATTCCAATCGCGCGAAGAAATCGTCGAACAACGCATCATAAATTCGGCTGCGCTCGGGATGATATTGCACGGCGACTCCGAAAGGATATTTGCGCAGCCGTACCTGCTCGATGATGCCATCATGCGCGGCCCACGCCTCGACCTCCAAATCGTCGCCTAACTGATCGATCGCCTGGTGATGCGCGCTGTTCACTTTGGGAAAGCGATGAGATGCGTCACGCGCGTTGCGCAACGGCTGAACATCTTGTTGCTTTTGCTCGGGCAAATTGTGCCCCTTGATGTCGAGCTTGAGCGTGCCGCCGAGCGCGACGTTGAAGACTTGAAGACCTTTGCAAATTGCCAGAATCGGTAGCCCGCGCGGGAGGGCATTCTGGAGAGCTTGAAACTCCCAGCGGTCGCGGTCAGCGTCGATCTGTTTATCCAATATCGAAGGATCAGGAATGTCCTGCCGCAGAAATTCCGGGGAGATATCGGAACCGCCTGAGAGTAAAAGGCCGTCCATTTCATCGAGCGGAACGTTTCGCGTGCGCGCGTTCCAAACTTTGAGGTCAGGATGTTTCGCAAAAATTGTGCGAAAGGATTTAGCGTCTTTTTGACGGATCCAGGTAGCCAGATTTGCCATTGGCCGAATTTGCGACTTGGCAATGGCCATGTAAAGAGCACTCCGATGTTGAGCGTGGATGCATCCAACGGATTACGCGAGGAACTGGAAGCCCTGGCTCTCAAAAACAAAACTCGAGCCATCGGCGTAGCATTGCACGATCTCGAGACCGGATTCCGATTTTCGTTGCGCGGCGAGCGTTGGTTTCATGCTGCAAGCACGATCAAAGTCGCAGTGCTCCT
>DASXOI010000332.1:0-6673 GCA_036494375.1 Candidatus Udaeobacter sp. | reverse complement strand
ACGAGCTTTCATGTCGGCACCCGAACTCGCCAAATATTTCAAAGGTTGCGCCCGATCTTGCTCGATCGGATCTCCAAGGCTGCAGACCCCGATGGGACTTTGAACCAGTTCCTTCGATTCGTAGAAAGCTATGGGCTGCGCAGTTTGCTTTTCGAACTGCTCGTTACGAATCCGAAGTTGCTTGAACTGGTTGTAAAAACTTTCGATGCCAGCCGGTTTGCGGGTGATCTTCTGATTCGCCGGCCGCAACTGTTGGAAGACATCACCAGGGATCCAACCTTTGATGAACCGCGGTCAGTGGAAGAAAATTCACGCCGGCTCGATTCGTTAGGCGCTTCTGCAAACAATCTCGATCCGATACGTGCCTACCGTCAGCGTCAACTCTTGCGCATCATCCTTCGCGACGTACTGGGGCTCGTCCAACCGGCAGGAACTTTTGTGGAGCTCTCCAATGTCGCGGAAGCGTGCCTGGTTTTTGTAGCGAAACTGCTTGCTAGCGAGCAATTGACCATCATCGCGCTCGGAAAGTTTGGAGGACGTGAGATCAGCTACGGCGCCGACCTGGACGTGTTGTTTGTGGGCGAAGACGTTCGCGCCGCGCAGAATCTTATGATCGCAATGGCGCAACCGACCGCCGAGGGAAATATTTGGGCTCTGGATGCAAGGCTACGCCCTGAAGGTGAAAAAGGTCCGGTGATCTGTTCACTTGCTACTTTTGAATCGTATTACGCAGGCCGAGCGCAACTCTGGGAGCTACAGGCGCTTAATCGGGCGCGTGCCATCAGTGGGCCGCTAAAAAATGAATTCATGGTGATCGCAAAAGCCGCATGGCGTCGCGCATCCCAGGATCCGGCCCTTTTCCTGAAGATCGATGACATGGTGCAGCGAATTCGGCGAGAGCGCGGAAGCGGGTCGGATTTCCTCGATTTAAAAACCGGATCTGGCAGCATCATAGAAGCCGAGTTTCTCGTTCAAGCGTTGCAGATGCGCGCAAACATCTGGGAACCGAACTGGCAGGGTGCGGTCGACGCATTGCAGCAGGGCGACCATCTTGGCGGTTCGGACGTTGCGAAGCTAAAAAGCTCCTACGCGTTTCTTCGCCGCTGCGAACTTGTGCTGCGTCGATATGACAATAGAAGCGTCTCAACACTTCCGAGCGATCCAGATGAACAACGAAAGTTCGCCATCCGTTTTGGCTGTAATGAATTTGATGCTTTCAGTCGCGATTATCTCGAATCTCGTCAGGCGATTCACGCACTTTACCAACGGCAAATTGCACCGGCTTAAACGCCGTCACGATTAACGTTCGCCCAAGCAACAGGTCGGGTGAATTCATCGCTCGAACGGTCCAGGCATTCCGTTCGTCCAGCGTGCCGTAGCCGTGGCTGTCACGATGATAAACAATCCAGTTTGCGACGTGCAGAGGAACGATGAGGAACGGAAATGCCAGAAGAGAGCGGCGCTGGTATTTGTCCACAGTCACTCTTAAATCGCGAAAACCAATGCTGAGGAGGGCGTGCGAGAGATAGAACCAGCTCACCGGGTTGATGTGACCGCGCGTGGTGTGAACGGCGGATTCGTCAGGCAGCAAAGGGCCAAACAAATTATAAAAACCGGACGACAAATAGCGCAAACGCGAGCGCAGATTCAAAATATTTGGAGTAGAAAATATCGCAACGCCACCCGGTTGGAGAACACGATAGATTTCCCGGACAACCTCTCGGAAATTTTCCAAGTGCTCGACCGTTTCGATGCACGTAACGAGCGCGAAGCGATTATCACTGTATGGAAGCGGTTCGCGATTTAGATCGACAGTGTGGATCTCGGCACCCGGAACAGAGATCAATTTATCCGTGTAATCGCATCCGAAAGAATGAAACGGATAACGAGCGCGAACCAAACGCAGTAATTCCCCGGTCCCGCTACCCACATCGAGATGGTCTCCGCTGGTCGGCAACGCGGGCGCAATGGCGATTGCGCGGAGGACTGCTTGATGAATTCCTGACGTGCTTAGCTCGGAAATCTCGCGCCGTCGCTTTCCTAGAAAGATCTTTCGCAGCTTCTTGGAAAGCTTTCGAGTGCGCACAGCAAATTGTGAACCGTCTCCGAGCGCGCGTCGAGATCGGTAATCGTCTGCGAACCGATCAGCCCGGGATGCCTCTAAGCATCTCAGTGTTGGTCGGGAATTTTTTCACAAACATCAACAGTCGCTGAATTGCTTCCTCTGGCTTGTGTCCGGCCAAACCGCGGCGGATAAGATTGATTTTCTCCAGCTCCCACGCTTGTAACAACAGTTCTTCGCGGCGTGTTCCGGACAAAAAGATATCGATAGCCGGATAAATGCGCTGATCGCTGATTTTCCGATCGAGCACCATTTCCATGTTTCCGGTGCCTTTGAATTCCTGAAAGATCAGCTCGTCCATGCGGCTGCCGGTTTCAATCAGCGCGGTGGCGACAATCGTGAGCGAACCCGCTTCCTCGGTGTTGCGAGCGGCTGCGAAAATCTTTCGTGGAATTTCCATGGCACGCGCATCGATGCCGCCACTCATGGTGCGGCCGCCACCGCCCATGGCATTATTAAAGGCGCGAGCTGTGCGCGTGATGGAATCGAGAAGGATGAACACATGTTTCCCAGCTTCCACCAGTCGTTTGGCGCGCTCGATCGCCAGTTGAGCAATCCGCGTATGACTCTTTATGTCGGCGTCATTGGAGCTGGCCATCAGCTGCGCTGTCGGATGCGAACGACGAAAATCGGTCACTTCTTCGGGACGTTCATCGACCAGAAGAATAATGAGTTCCATTTCGGGGTGATTCTTAGCGACCGCTTCGGCGATGTGGTGCAACAACGTGGTCTTGCCTGTGCGCGGCGGCGCGACAATCAGGCCGCGCTGACCCATTCCCAGCGGCGTCATCAAATCCATGATCCGCGTTGTATAACGATCCGGTGCCGTCTCGAGCTTGATCCGTTTGTTCGGATTGATCGTCGTTAATTCTTCGAACGGCCGAAGCCCTTGATATTTCGTGGGCTCCTCCCCATTAATCGTCAGTAACTTCGTCAATTGCGGGCCACGGCTGCCGCGTCGGATTTCGCCGTTGATCCACATTCCGTCGCGCAAAGCGAAGCGGCGTACAATTTCAGGGGTGACAAAAATATCCTGTGGCGTCTGGACAAAATTGCGTTTCGGATCGCGCAAAAAGCCAAATCCTTTACCGGAAATTTCGATGATGCCCTCACCGAATTCCGGTTCGGTTTGCACCGGCTCGTTGGTTTCGCCGGCGCTCTCCGCGGCTTCTCGGACAGGCTGATCGAGCGTCTCGACGGCGACATCGGAATCGGCGTTATCGGCGTTTGTTGACGATGAATTTGGTGATTTTTCAGAATTATCGGGCCTAAAGCGATCGCCGCCGCGATAACGCCTTCGCGGGAAACGACGACGCGGACGAGGCTGGCGCTGCTCCGCGGAAGCGGACTGAGTTTCCAGCGGCGCAGACTCGCCATCGCGAGTCCCTCCTGTGGCGGACTGGTTTTCGTTTTCTTCGTTCATAAGCTAAGATGGTTCGCTGCAGTTGGGGGGCAGCGCCCTAAAGGTCTTGTAAGCAGTAGTTTTTTCAGGCCGGCAACTTGGCCAGCAATTCGTCGGGGATATCTAGATTTGAATAGACGTTTTGCACGTCGTCGTCTTCTTCGAGCTCATCGCACAATCGCAACACCTGGCGCGCCACGGTCTCGTCCCTGACCGCGACTGTAGTATCCGGAATAAACGTAAACCTTTGCCCATCGGTACTGACGCCTGCATTCTTGAGCGCTTCAGCTACGGCGTAGAGCTGATCGTGGGAAGTGGTGATAACATATTGATCCTCCTCGATTGTCAACTCCTCCGCGCCAGCTTCCAAAGCGATTTCAAGCAGTCGATCCTCGTCGATGCTGGAGCGCGGAACCGTGATCTGTCCTTTTCGGTGGAACATGTACGAGACGCTGCCACTCGTGGCGAGGTTGCCGCTGTGCTGGGTGAAAATTCTGCGTACTTCCGATCCGGTGCGGTTTCTATTGTCTGTCGCGGTCTCTACAATGATGGCCACGCCTCCAGGCGCGTAACCTTCATACGTTATTTCATCGAGTTGTTCGCCATCTTTGCCTTCGCCCGTGCCGCGTTTGATCGCACGGTCGATATTGTCACTCGGCATGCTCTGGGCGCGAGCCGCCAGGATGGCGCTGCGCAGACGCGGATTGCCGTTCGGATCGCCGCCGCCGGTTTTTGCCGCGAGGGTGATTTCCTTGGATAATTTGCTGAAGATCTTGCCGCGTTTGACGTCGATCGCGCCCTTAAAACGTTTGACCTTCGACCACTTGCTATGTCCCGCCATAGGTGTGCGGAGTTATTTTCAACCTGAAAACCTGCGAGTTGTGTTCACCTCGCGAGAGAAACGACTTGCGAGGAGGAGAAATTTACCGCGCCAATTAATCGCACGGAAACTTACTTGGTCAATCGCCTCTCACAGAGAACCGCCGCCGGCATCAGCTGAGATGATCAGAGGTTAAGAGCCCGCACTGTCAATGCCGGCCGACCGTTTAGAATGCCGTATGTCGCCTCGGCGCTTCCGTCGCTCGTTTTAAAACGTCGCTCTCTGCCGGTGTTGACGGGCACCCATTTGGCACGGGAGTTTGCCTTCAGGAACTTCGTAATTTCCTTTTCGGAAAGATCGGTGCCGTTTGTGCGTGTGTAGCTTTCCAAAACGCTCCGGCTGTTAGCAAAGGTAACCATATAGAGATACCGACCCTTGGTGTAGACGACACTCACCTTTCCGTCGTCCAGAAGGCGTCGTTGAACGATCGTTCCATACGCATCTTCAATCACCTCACTGTTGGCGCCCAGATTTGCCGACGCCGCGCTCGCGATTAAACACAGGGCGAGAACTAATGTCATCGACTGCATCATACGTTTCATTGTAATATTTGGCAGGAGTCCACAATCGGACTGCTGTGTTCAATCCTAACGTCCGAAATGTCTGTTCGTTTTGCAAACCCGATCAAAGCGCGCATCATCGCAGCATGACAGCGGAATCAATCCGCAGTAAGCAGACTTAAGAACCGGAACGAATTCCACAACTGCGCATGGGGAAGAAAAGCAAAGCTCCGCGGCGCGCCGTGCAGATAGAGGTTCGCGAATCCGACGTACACGGCCGGGGTGTTTACACTTTGGAGTTCATTGCCAAAGGCAGGCGTATCATTGAATACACAGGTGAACGCGTTTCGTGGGAAGCCGCTCCCGATAACGAAGACGATCCGCACACTTTCAACTTCGGTCTGGAAAACGGCGATGTAATAAATCCAGAAATTGGCGGCAACGACGCGCGCTGGATCAACCATTCTTGCGATCCAAACTGCGAAACGGTCGAGGAAGACGACCGGATCTTCGTCGATGCGCTGCGCGACATCCACCCCGGCGAAGAACTTCTCTATGATTATCACATGGAGCTCGACGAACCGATCACCGAATCGGCCACGAAGAAGTTCGCGTGCCACTGCGGCGCTTCAAATTGCCGCGGCACAATGGTTGAGCTCCCGGAATCCAGCGGATAGGCAAAACCTATCGCGCCTAGACGAATAAAGTCTTTCAATACGCCTGCCGAGTGTGGCCGGTTAAGGCATGGAAACTAGAATACCGATAGGACAGCGCATCTCACGCTTCCTCGAGGAACGATATGTCCACAGGGCGCAACCTCATTATCTGCCTGAGCTCGCCCTCTTTGGCATCATCCTGATCCTCGCCGTTTGGCCCACGTTATCGATGGTAGCGACGGCGTTGGAGACGATGAGATAAGCTTAGTTTTTCACGTCGCCAGCTGTCGACGAATCATCGCCTGACAATAAAGCTGCGGCCTCGCGATGGAAGGCTGCCGCCGCTTTGCTCTGAAACCGTAGCGGGTTGTGAAGAAAATTAAGTTCCCGTTCGGGAACCGGCGGAGCGAACGGCAGGCTAACGCATCCAGGGGTCTCTTGATGTTTCACCATCATGTGCGGCACGATTGAGACGCCGATGCCGGCCGCGACCATATGCGCAATGGTCGTGAGCTGGCTACCGGCCAACCCAATCTCCGGACGCAGACGACGTGACTCGAGCAGGTGATGCACTTGCTGAGACAAACAATGCATCTCGTGGAGGAGGAGGAACCGCTGCGATTTAAGATCGTCAAGCTTTACGAGAGTCTGCTTTGCGAGCGGATCCGCCTCGGGCACAAGCGCCAGCAACGGTTCGTGGCCTAACGACTCACGTCGCAGACTTGGACTTTGCTGGCAAGTGGATGCCAACGCCACATCCAGCTCTCCAGTTTCCACGCGTCGCGTGATCCCGCCAGTCACGTCCTCCACAAGCTCCAACGTCACTTCCGGATAGTCTTTGTGGAACTTCTTGACCAATCCCGGGAGCACATACGGAGCGATTGTGGGAATCGCGCCGACGGCGAGCTTCCCAGTCACCGCATCGTTAAGTTCATCGACGCACCGGCGAGCATCCCCGATGGACACTAAGATTTGCCGCGCGTAATCGAGGAAACATCGACCCGCCTCGGTCAGAACGACTGATCTCGGCAAGCGATCAAACAACGGTTGGCCGATTTCCGCTTCCAGCTTTCGAATCTGCTGGCTGAGCGAAGGTTGAGCTACGCGCACCTT
>DASXOI010000331.1:0-1954 GCA_036494375.1 Candidatus Udaeobacter sp. | reverse complement strand
TACAAATTCTTCTTTGTCCAGGCATCAATGCGATCGAGCGCTTTTTCGATGTTCTCGATCGAGTTCGCTACGCTGAAGCGAAGATAACCTTCGCCGAAGTCGCCGAACGCGGTGCCAGACAACGCAGCGACGCCTGCGTCTTCGAGAATCGCGTCAGCCAGCTTTTTCGATGGCCATCCGGTATTCGTGATATTTGGGAAGACATAGAATGCGCCATGCGGCACGCGACAGGAGAAACCTTTGATCTTGTTCAGTCCAGCGACCATCACGTCGCGCCGTTCTTTGAATTCAGCGCGCATCTCGTCCACTGCGTCCTGCGAACCGCGCAGCGCTTCGATGCCGGCAACTTGTGTAAAACTCGCGGTGCACGAATTCGAATTCGTCATTAACCGCGAGATGTGCGTCGCGAGATCAGCGCGCATAACGCCGTAGCCCATTCGCCAACCAGTCATGGCGTAAGTCTTGGAAAAGCCGTCGAGCAAAATCGTTCGCTCCTTCATGCCGTCGATCGACATGATGGAATGCTCTTCGCCTTCAAAGACGAGCCGGCTATAGATCTCATCGCTCAACACCATGATGTTGCGATCGCCGATTGCATGCGCGATCGCAGCGATGTCGTCCTCTGTCAGCACGCCGCCAGTCGGGTTCTGCGGCGAATTCAGGATAACGAGTTTTGTGCGATCGTTGATCAGACCGGCGAACTCATTGACGTCGAGCCTGAACTCCAATTCTTCACGCAACCGAATCGGCACCGCTTTCGCGCCGACGTAGTTGATCATCGACTCGTAAATCGGGAAGCCGGGATTCGGATAAATGATTTCATCTCCCTCTTCGGCGAGAGCGAGAATCGAAAAGAAAATGACGGGCTTGCCGCCGGGAACGACCACCACTTCATCGGGCGTCACATTTACGCGGCGCGTCTCGCTCACATGTTGTGCGATGACCTCGCGCAATTCCATCATGCCGGCGGAAGGCCCGTAGTGTGTGAAGCCTTTACGCAGCGCGTCGCATCCGGCGTCAGTAATGTTGCTCGGCGTGTCGAAATCGGGTTCACCGATTTCCAGATGAATAATGTCGCGACCCTGCGCTTCGAGCGCTTTCGCTTTGACCAGCACTTCGAATGCGGTCTCCGTGCCGAGTCGCGCCATGCGTTTGGCGAGTCGGAGCTCATGTGTCTTATGCATGATCTGAGATCCGCATTATACCGCACCGGCGCAACTTGTCTTCTGCAACAAGATTGACATCAAGCTGTGTTTGCTGTCAGCCGTGTAGTATCCGCAGATAAGCAATTAATTGCCGTACGTCTGGGTCGCCCAGCTTCTTCCCGAAAGATGGCATCTCGCCTTTGATTCCGGCGGTAATCACATCATGAATTCGGGCATCGCTTCTGTGCAGATTATGTAAGTCGGGTCCCTCGTCGCCGCGCGCATCGTCTTCCTGGCAATGCGCGGGAATTCATCACGAACAAATGCTGGCCTTGCGGCTGCGTCGGCTGTCAGTTCCGCGATTGTGTCGCAGCCTGAGCGCTGGTCGAAAACGAAACGGACTCGACACACATTTCCCGCTGCGCTCAAATAGTCAGTAATCGAGTTCACTTTTTCTGACTTCCGATTGAAATTCATTCGAGCTCCGCTCGGTTGACGTCAGGGCGTTTCAACGCCGCTGAGGATTCCACCGAGATGTCCAGTGAGCGTGATCACCATCAGCGCGAGCAATGTCACTGCGAAATAAGCGACACGCGGCGGGATGCCTTTCGCGCGGAGGCGCGAGCGCACCCAGCAGAGAAAGAAGATGAGCAAAGCGGAAGTCAGTGCGCAGATCATATGCAGCCGTAAGTTGCCCTTTAGGGTTGCGCCTTCGAGTTGCCATTGCCACGCTCCCAGACCTGTAGCGATCGCTAATGGGAGGGTCAGCGCGGCCCCCAGTAGGTTGTAATAGGCGACCGTTGCAAAAA
>DASXOI010000330.1:0-5828 GCA_036494375.1 Candidatus Udaeobacter sp. | reverse complement strand
GCCGAAGATAAGTTGAAACGTCGATGACGTAATCGGCTTTCCTTTTAAGCCGTTTCCTAACGAATGTCGAACTTTATCGGCAACGCTTCAGCCCAGTATTTGTCGAAGTGATCGACGCGCCATAAAAAATGTGGCTATCGGGAAGGGAGAAGTGGCTTAACAGTTTCGACAAAGCATTCAGAGAACAGGTGACCTTGCCTTGCCCTGCCTTCTATATGTTCTTTCATCAGCAGCGGCCGATGGGTTCCAAGAATCGCTTTCACGTCAAGTGCGTCGCGGGCTCTGTCCACGTTTCCACGCCAGCATCATTCCGTCGCGTACAGTTAGGCAGACATTTTCGACGCGCGGGTCAGATTGAACCAAATCGTTGAAGGCAATAATGGCACGCGTGTCGTCATCTCGTGGATCGATGACTTTGCCGCTCCACAGAACATTGTCGGCCACGATTAGCCCGCCCGGTTTGAGTAAAGGCAGGCACGCTTCGTAGTAGCTTGAGTAGTTAGGCTTGTCGGCGTCGATAAACACGAAATCCAGCAGGCCGGTCAGTGTCTTGATTGTGTCTAACGCAGGTCCCATTCGGATGGAAATTTTGTGACCGTCAGGACTCTCAGCGAAGTAGCGTCGCGCGATGGCCTCGGCTTTCGGATCGATCTCACACGTGATCAGGCGACCATCATCTGGCAAGGCTTCGGCCATCATAAGCGTGCTGTATCCCGTGAACATGCCGAGCTCTAGCACGGTTCGGGCGCCGGTCAGCCGGACCAACATTTTAAGAAAGCGACCTTCGATGGCATCCACTTGCATCTCCGGCCACTTCATCACTCGATAGGTTTCTTTCCGAAGACGGACATATAAATCCGTTTCCGGCTCAGTGTGATCACGAGCGAATTGCTCGACCGCAACATCGATGAAGCGTTCCATATCGGCGATCAGGGCTGAGGTGTCGCGGCAAGCTTCCTGTCCAGAAAATCAGCCGTTGCTTTGTACGATCGCACCCAATCATTCCACCGCAGCAAGTCGTGGATTTCATCGGGTAAAATCAGTTCTTCGATCGCCACCTTCTGCGCCTGCAATTTCTCAACGAGGTCAGTCGTTTGCTGGAATGGCACGTTGCGATCGTCATCGCCATGTATGAACAAGACAGGTGAGCGCCAGGTTGCGACGCTCGCAACTGGCGATGATTTGAACGCGAGCTCGCGCGCTTCTTTTATGTCTGGCGCAACGTTGGCATTCGTGCCCTCAGCTTCCTCCGCCCACATCGGCAGGAAAACCGCCCAGTCGTGAACACCGTGGAAATCGACGCCGGCTTTGAAAATGTCGGAGTTGCGCGCAAGGCCCATGGCGGTCAGGAATCCGCCGTAGGATCCGCCCCACAGACCGATCCGCTGCGGATCAACGTTGTCGAGTGTTTGCAAAAATTTCGCGCCTGCGACCACATCCTGGTATTCGGATGCACCGCGCCACACCGATTTTGGCGGCTCGCGAAAGGTGCGCCCGTACATGATGCCGAGCCGATAATTCACCGAGAGCACGGTGTAACCTTTGCTCGCCAGATATTGGTTCATGGCATAGGCGTTGTGGTAATACTCCATGTAATGGAAGCCCAGCAGCATCTGCCGGATCGGTCCGCCGTGCGTGAAGATGAGAGCGGGGCCGCGTCCTTTCTGGTCTTTCGGCGTGAATAACTGGCCGTGAATTTCCAAGCCGTCTTCGCTTTTGAACACAACCTGCTTTGGCGTGACTAGCTGCGAAGCCGGGAAGTCAGCCGGAAGGAGATTCTTCGCGATCAACTCGCGACCACTACTCGTTAGGCGATAAGGCATGCCGGGCGAAGTCGCGGTTGAGCCGAGACAGAACACTGTTTTCCCATCGCTCGTCTCGACCGGGTTCCACTCGATTGTGTCGCCACTCGTTAGTACCTTCGGCTCACCTCCACTCGCACCGACGCGCCAGATGTGCCGACGATCGATGTCCTTCTGATTCGACGTGTAGAGAACGCTGCGCTTATCTGCACTCAGCGTCACATCCTCCACATCAAAATCGCCCGGCGTTAGCAGCTCGGGAGCTCCACCGGTCGCGGCGATCGAGTAAAGATGGTTACGACCATCTTTTTCGCTGGCGAAAATGATGCGGCCTGCATTCGTGAATTGGAGCGATTGAAACGCAAACAGCGGCAGCGAATCGTCCATGGCGTTGCCGCTGTGAAAGAGCTCGCGGCCTTCGCCGCTTTGCGCGTCTGCGATCCAAAGCGCCCATGGTCGTGGGAACTCAGGAATGAGCGGCCGTTTAAATTCGAGTCCGGGCTGGCGAATAAATGCGATCTGTTTGCTGTCCGGCGACCAAACTGGACCGGCATCACGATTCGTCGTTGGCGCGAGATAACTGATCTTCTTCGTCGCCAGCTCGAGCACTGCGACGAATGAGTGGTCCTTGCGATTGGAGCGAAACGCGATCCGCTTTCCGTCTGGTGACCAGCGCGGCGTGTCGTTTTCACCGAGTAACTCGTCGAGTTGCTCCGCCTTTTTCTTGCCGTCAATCGGCGCGATCCAGAGATGCTTCTTCGTGGGCCAGACGACATTTTTTCCATCTGATGAAACCTGCAGGTCTTCGCAGCCTTCCGCGCTGCAGCCAACGTCACCGAGCAAACGCGGCTCACCGCCGCTCACGTTTACCGCCCACGCCTGCTGCTTCGGCATCTTTGTCTGGCTTGTTGGATTCGCAGACGTGCCTTCTTTATTAATCTCGCTGCCGCGCGCGTAAACAATCGTGTTCCCATCTGGTGTAAGCCGGAGGCTTGCGATCGCCTGGCCGTCGTCGCCTTTGTAATGCGTTACCTGACGCGGCACAAACTCCGGCGCGTCTGCGACCCAAAGATTCCGCTCGCCTTTGTTGTCGAACACCCAGGCCACGCGCGGCGTATGTGACGCGCTCGTTAGGCCGTACGGAAACGGCGCACTCATTACCTGCTCGAGGGTGAAGCTCTCACCAGAACAAACAACCGGCAGCAATGCGCAGCCAAGAGCAACGACAAAAAACTGGAATGATTTCTTCAACACGATCGCGCATTATCGTGGCCGATCGATAACGCGTCGAATCGATTCGGGCCGTTGACGATTTTTTGAGACACTCGTGTTTGCTGATTGTCAGCCTTCAGGAGTTGAGTCTCCGTCGCATTTAGAACTCCGACTCCTGATTCGTAGTTCAATGAGGATGTGATCGTGATCTGGCACGCGAGATAAAGGTTGTAGCATCTGTGGGGTGGTATTCTTGAGAGAAACATCTCGGCCAGCGACCGAGATGGGCACGCCAGCGGCGTGCGCTCCCCGGAACACTCATCACGCTGATCTTTATTGTCTCTCCCTTATCTGAAGGTAGAGGACCAAAGTACGCGGATCGACTTCCTGCTTGGCACTTCCTCGGGTTGTTGCTGAAATCTGCTGCCGCAACATAAAGGATTTATTATGATTACAACCTGCCTGACAAATGTTGTAGCCACGCCCCTGTGGGGCGTCTGTATTTTCGGAGTCATCCGTTCTGGACGGCGGATAGCATCGTGCCTACAGCGTGTGCGATTTTATCAGACGGCTTCTAACAAATTCATAACTTTCCTGGTGGTGACAGCTGTCGTCGCCGGTTCGGCGACACTCTTTGCACAAAAAGCGACCACGACAGCAAACGTCAGCGAGGGAACAGTGATGGTTAAAGGTAAAACCTATCTGCTAAAAAACGCCACTGCATATGAAACTATGATCGATGGGGAGGAAGGGATTGCAGTGATCCTGAGCGGTCCGACCATTTCAAGTGAGAAGATCAATGAGGCGAGGAAATCGGAAAAGAAGGGTGAGAACAGTGATTTCAGGCGGCCTTACGTAAAGCTGGAGTTCACCAAGAGCGGGGAATTCAAAGGCTGGGGCGCCGGCGCCGGCGACACATCCTTGGGCAGGCGAAGAGGTAATGCGATCGGGGAAATAAAACTGCAGGATGGCCGCGTGGTTGGCAAAGCCAGTCAGCCGAATGAAACCGAGGGCATGTTTCCATCGGGCTTGGACGTTCATTTCGATGTACCGCTGCTCCGCGCTGGAGAATCGTTAGCGCCATCGAAAAAACCGGGACCCGCCGCTAACGTGAAGCCGACGGTGACGGGCGTTTTCAAAGGAAACGGCAAGGACGCGAAGCTGGCCTATGTGTCGGCGCATTGGCGGGAACCGTTTGGCGATAAACCGTCGATCATGCTCGTGTTTACCGAAAAGGATCATTCTAAAGATAAGAAGCCCGATTTTAACGCGGGGTTCGGCAAATTCGGCAGCGCATTGATTGTCTCACTGCACGAAGACGGAGACATTTTCGGATGTGAGGTGGCGCACAGCGCGCTCAAGCACCAAAACTTTAGCTCGATCGGCAAGATCAATACGAAGGATTTCGAGTATGTGGACGGTCAGGTGAAGGGAGAACTATCTACGGACGGCCCGGCCGACGTGTTCGGCGAGACGTGGCAGGTCAACGTCAAGTTTGTCGCGCCGCTTGGAGAAATCCCAAAAGAGTTTCAGCCCGCGGCTCTGAAAGAGGCCGAACAGGAGACAATAGACAAACAGGTAACAACCGAGCCAGCGACTGAGTTAAGCGAAAAAGCCACGCCCAAGCCGGCGCAGGATAAACTCAATGTTAAGGATCTCGCGTTTACGAAAGACGCGTCCGACATCGAGTACAAGGCACTTGTTGAGCAGATTTCCTTCAAGAGCAAGACGAACGTAAAAACCTTTTGTGCTGAATTAGTCACGAATCTCAAAGCCCAGGGCTGGACCAAGCAAGGCAGCGATCTGATCACGCCGGGCTCTTCAATACTCAAGCGGAAACGAGGAGACGCTGGCCTGGTGATTTTCGTGCATCCCGAGAACGGAGGGAGCAAGGTGCAGATCATGACCGAGGGACTCGCCTGGGACGAAAAGTAAACGTGTTCGCCCAGCAGACTTGTTGTCATTCGCCAGAGGCATCTTGGATCCACGCAAAAGCCGAATGCGTTTTGCGATCCAACCGTGATTACATCATGCGGCCCTTGGACTCTGCATGTGGCGGCCCCGAGTAGCACAGGCGTCTTGCCGGTCCATAAGAAGCGGCTGGAAGCCTACTCGACGTATCAGGCTGGAAGCCTAAGTTACTTCGATGAGTGCGACATACTTAGGCATCGATGGACAGGTTGGTAACACGCCGTTGATTCGACTGCGGCGACTGTCTGAACTGACAGGCTGCGAAATTCTGGGAAAAGCAGAATTCATGAATCCGGGCGGCTCGGTGAAGGATCGCGCCGCGTACGGAATCATCACTGACGCCGAGAAAGGGGATCGGCTTAAACCGGGCGCAACGATCGTTGAGGGAACTGCTGGTAACACCGGGATCGGGCTTGCCGTCATCGGAAGGGCGAGGGGATATCGCACCGTGATCGTGATTCCTAATAATCAGTCGCCGGAGAAAATGCAATTGCTTCGAACGCTCGGCGCAGAGGTGAAGGCGGTACCGGAAAAGCCGTACAAAGATCCGGAAAATTACAATCATATCGCGCGTCGCTTTGCGGACGAGCGCGGTTGGTTCTGGGCGAACCAGTTTGATAACACGGCGAATCGCGACGCGCATTATCGCAGCACTGGCCCCGAAATCTGGAGACAGACCGAAGGCAAGATCAGCGCGTTTGTTGCAGCTATTGGCACTGGCGGCACGCTTGCCGGAGTGAGCACTTATCTGAAGGAACAAAATCCGAAGATTGAAACTGTGTGCGCGGATCCCTTTGGCGCCGCGATGTGGTCGTGGTTTACGAATGGCAATCTGGAAACGAA
>DASXOI010000329.1:0-6939 GCA_036494375.1 Candidatus Udaeobacter sp. | reverse complement strand
GGGATCGCAAAGCGGGCGCGTTGCCGTTCTCTGCGGCGTTCTTTTCGTCTCCGGTACGGGTGCCCTCATTTTCGAAACATTGTGGCTGCGACTTAGTGGCTTGGCCTTTGGTAACTCGACTTGGGCCGCAGCGCTGATTCTTTCCAGTTTCATGGCGGGCCTCGCGTTGGGCAACGCACTGGCTGCGTCATCCAGAATCCGGCGATGGCGACCGCTGCATCTCTACGTGGTGCTGGAGCTCTTCGTCGCATTTTTTGGTTGCACGATTGTTTTTGGCCTTCCTGCTGTTGGCGATTTGATGCGGCCAGTGTGGCAAATG
Source organism: Candidatus Udaeobacter sp. (assembly GCA_036494375.1). Classification (GTDB taxonomy): domain Bacteria; phylum Verrucomicrobiota; class Verrucomicrobiia; order Chthoniobacterales; family UBA10450; genus Udaeobacter. The sequence continues at coordinate 6,620 of DASXOI010000329.1, read as the reverse complement.
CTGTGGGATTATCAGCCAACGCTGCTGGGACTGCGGTTCGTTGTTTCCTTCCTGATTTTGCTCGTGCCAACAACAGCGATGGGCTTGACGCTGCCGGTGCTCGTTGAGGACCCCCTGCTGCAAGAAACAGATTTTGGCGGCGCGATTGGTTTTCTTTACGGTTCAAACACGCTGGGGGCGACTCTTGGTGCGATTCTGGGCGAAGCTTATTTGATCGGTGCTTTTGGGCTGTATGGCACAAGTTTAGCGGCTGCGGCGGCGGTATGCATTGCTGCGGCGATTGCTTTGTTAGTCGAGCGATTTGGAGCGGCGCGATACGTCGCAGATTTCAAAGGTCCCGAGCCAGGCGCGCATTCCAAATTTCCGCTCAGCTTCGATACGAGTTATCGGCCGCCGTGGCGTTTGCTTTTCGTCAGTTTTGGCACGGGCCTGATTCTTCTCGCCCTGGAAGTGATTTGGTTTCGATTTCTGCGCCTGTATGTCGTGTCATTACCTACCGCGTTTGCGGTGATGCTGGCGGTTGTGCTGGCCGGCATAGGCTCGGGGGGCATCGCAGCCGGCGCGATTTCCCGCCGCTCAACTGCAATGAAGCGGTTGGTTTCGATTCTGTTACTGCTGGCTGCCATCGCGGTGCTTTTGTCTTATTTGTTGTTCCCTGGCGAAGTGGTGAAAACCGCTGCGGGCGCCTTTAGTCTTGCTTCATGGCCGCAGATCACACTGCTGTGTCTGGCTCTGATGTTCCCGGTTTCGTTTTTATCCGGGATCTTGTTTCCGACCATTGTCGCTCGCATTCAGGTTGATGTGACGGACCGGATGAATAGCACTGGAATCGCTACACTCCTGAATACGAGTGGCGCGGCGATCGGTCCTTTAGTTGCAACTTTTGTACTGCTGCCGTCTCTCGGCTACCAATCCAGTCTCATTTGCTGTGCTGCCGGGTATGGTTTGCTTAGCATCATCGTCACCGAACGCGCGCTCTGGTCGCTACGCCAGCCAACCGGGATCATGGTCCTTACGCTTTGGATCGCATTGATGCTTGGCTTTGTATTTTTTCCATATCGGCGCACCGAAGCGCATTTCGAACATGCGAGCCGCCCATACGAAAAGGACGATCAAGGTCATGTGCTCGCGCACGTGGTGAAACGGATCGAGGGAACATCGGACACGTGGCAATTGCTACGGCGCGATTTGTTTGGCCAGGCGTACTATTACCGGCTGCTGAGCGACTCGTTCTCGATGTCGGCAACAAGTCCACGCAATCAGCGCTACATGCGATTATTCGCCTATCTTCCGCTGGCGTTGCACCCGGCAGCGAGAGATGTGCTGCTCATTTGTTACGGGTGCGGGGTAACTGCGGATGCCTTTACTCACAAATCAAGTGTCGAAAGAATTGATATCGTGGACATCTCGAAGGAGGTCTTTTCTCTGGCTGATTCTTATACCGGAATCAATTACTCCAACCCGCTTCGTGATCCGCGCGTGCACGCCGTCGTGCAAGATGGACGGTTTTTCCTACAGGCGAGCGCGAAAAAATACGACATCATTTCGGGCGAACCGCCACCGCCGAAAGTCGCCGGCGCGGTGAATCTTTACACTCAGGAGTTTTTTTCCCTCATGCGAAGTCGCCTGAACGAAGGCGGAATCGCGACCTTTTGGCTTCCGATCAATCAATTAAAAGTAGACGAAGCCAAGGCGATCCTGCGCGCCTTTCACAACGCCTTTCCGAACGCCTCACTGTGGGGTAGCGCCGATCAGGACTGGATCATGATGGGAATCAATGGGCCGGTTCGCCGAGCGAGTGAAGATGAGCTTCGTCAGCTTTGGAGCGATCCGGCGACCGGCGCAGATTTGCGACGAATTGGAATCGAGGTTCCTCAGCAACTAGGCGCACTGTTTTTGATGGACGGCAACGAAATCGATCGGATTACGCACAACATAGCGCCACTCACCGACCTTCATCCTAAGCGCCTAACGGATGGCCCGTGGGATAACGAGGCAAGTCACCGGTTCGCATTAACATACTTTTCGGCACCCGCAGCGTACCAACGTTTTGTTCGTTCTTCGTTGATTAATCAAATCTGGCCCGAAACGTTGGATCCGGCGGCGGCTGAGCTCGAGTCGTTTTTCACGATCCGGCAGACGCGCTACCTTTCTGAAATTGCTGGAAGTAACAAGCTCGCTGAGCTCGATCTTTATCTTCGCCACTCCCGGCTGAGGATACCGGTTTTGGAAGTCTTGGGCAGCGATGCGTTCCGAGTTTCTATAGCCGAACGAGTAAGCAGGGGTTCCGAAACGCCGGCCCTAGAAGTAATGCCCGATTTGATTGCCGGAGCGCTGGCACAGCGAAAAATTGATCGGGCGATCAAGTTGTTGGAGAGCGAGAAAGATCGCGGCGAGTTCGGCGTTAACGAGATTTTCCTGCTTAGCTATCTCTATTGCTTGAACGGGAGCGTTGAAAAGGCAGAGACTTTGGTTGCCGACAACACTGCTTCAATCAAGCAGGATTGGTTTGTCGATTGGCTATGGGAAAAACTGCAAAACGACTTCGGATTCCATCCCCCTGAGAAGCGCGAATAACTTTCGCCGGGTGATCTGCGATTCCACGCGGCGTTTTCTGGCTCAAAAAAACTAAAAAAAAAGCTTGTCAGGACCTTGGGGCTTCCGCTAGAGGGAATTGCGACCGACAAATGCCCTCATTTCGTCGTTCAAAAAAAAATCAAAAAAGTGAAAAAAAAGCTTGTCAGGGCGTTAGAAATTTAATAAGCGTGCTGAAACCTAACCAAACCAACGGAGAAACTAAATGACACAAAACGCACTAAAAACGTTTAGATTCGCACGTCTCGCATTGATGGCGGGCGTCGGATTTCAATTAATCCTAGCGTCGAACGCGTTCGCGCAATTGCCAGCTCCGGCTGTGCCTGCCGAGCCTGGAGCTCCTCCGCCGTCTACGGCTGAGGTCGAGCGCGTCGTCGTGACCGGTTCAAACATTCCGACGGCGGAAGAGACCGGCCCGAACCCGGTGGATACATACCGGCCGCAGGACATCGAAAAACTCGGTATTCGCAGTGCCACCGACCTTCAGCAGTTCATCCCGCAGCAGGCGGGCGGAACTGTCAACCTGAACATCGGCAACGGCGGTGACGGTACCATCCAATTTAACCTCCGTGGCCTTTTGCCCAAGGAAACCTTGATTCTAATCGACGGAAAAAAAGTCGCTTACGGTTCATTGGGCGTTTCCGGGTTCAGCGGAGGCCCGGACATTAACTTGATACCGTTCTCGATGATCGATCACGTTGACATCCTTAAAGATGGCGCCTCGGCTGTGTATGGATCCGACGCGATCGCGGGCGTGGTCAACTTCTTCCTGATCCACAAATTCCGTGGTTTGGAAATTGGAGGCACTTACGGAAATACAAACCTGGGCGCGTCCAATGAAATGGGCGAGTGGGAATCATGGATCAAAGCCGGCGCCGGAGACGACAAAACCGACATTGTGGTCATTGCCGATTTCTGGCAGCGCACCGGTGGCGTTTTCAGTCGTGACCGCGACATCTCTTCTAACGGGAATTTTACTCAATTCGGTGGATTCGATGCCCGCAGCGGCAATGAGCCTGGCCGCGTAGGAAGTTTCCGTTTGGTCCCGAGGTTGTTCTTCAGCGATCAAACCCCAAAGCCGCATTCGGCTCCCAATGCTGCCACCTCTCCATTTTATAAAAACCCCTTTGTGATTGCTGGCAATTCATATTTCAATCCTCCTAACGGGCATTTGGGGGATGGTAACTATTTCTTCTATAACTTCGCCACGGTCACGCCCGCGTTGCCACCTGGAGACCGTCAAGTGTACTACGGCTCATTCACCCGCGATCTATGCGACAAGTACCTGACGGTATTTGGCGATTTTAAATATGCGCGGTCGTATTTCGATTCGTCGCTGGCAGCGGTGCCGTTTACGCCAGACCCGTTCAGGAACCCGGGCCAGACCGTCGGGTTGAGCGGTCCGAGCGGCATCAGTGTTCCCATCCAGAATCCGTTTAATCCTTTCACTGTCGGAAACGCGACATGGATCGGGCCTGGTGGACAGTTAATCCCTGTGACGACTGGCGTTCGGTTTCGTGGTATCACTGACACCGGCACTAGAAGTGAAAAGTTCACCTACTGGGACCAACTCTTTGATGTCGGTCTGCGCGGCGAACTGGGATATGCTGGCGATTACTTCAAGACGTGGAACTGGGAAGCGGGTTTCCGTTATTCCAGGAACGAGGGACAGGACCTGTCGATTGGCGAAGTTAGTCAGCCCGGGTTGCGCGATGCGCTGTTGGATACAGATCCGCGCTCGGCATTTAATGCCTTTGGTGGCCAGGAGCGCCTAAACAGCGGGAGGGCCAGGCAACAAGTTTATGTGACCCTGCATAACTCCGGTGAGTATGAATTGCCTATCTACTATGCCACCTTTAACGGTGACCTGTTCAATCTTCCCGCTGGACCGATCTCCTTTGCTATTGGTGGCGAGTACGACGCACCGAGGTTTACGCGCGATCGTGACGCGCTCAATAACACCTTTAACACCATCGGTTCGACGGATGGTCAAAGCTTCCGTACGAATCGGGACATCTGGGGAATCTACGAAGAACTACGTGTTCCATTCACCAGCCCGACATGGAACTTCCCTGGGTTTTACAGCTTCGAGGTAGACTTTGCCGAACGAGAAGAATGGTATAGCCAGAATACTTCTACGGTGCTGCCTTCGGGAGTCTTCCCGGGCCAGGGGGCGACGCACAGCCAATATAATGCGCAGAAGCCGAAGATATCGATCCGCTGGCAGCCGATGGATCCCAAGTATATCGGGGCACTCACCCTGCGCGGCAGTTATACCGAAGCGTTCCATGCGCCGACACTGGGAGAAATTACCCCTGCCAGCACGCAAAACTTCCCGATCGTCGCCGATCCGTTCTCGCCGCTGACTCAGCCTCAGATTGAGGAGCGCATTATCGGAAATCCCAACCTGCATCCGGAAGTGGCCTATGAATGGACCTATGGAGCTGTTTACAGCCCGAAATGGGCCAAGGGCCTGACACTTAGCGCCGACTGGTGGCATATCGATATGCGCGACATCGTAGCAACGCTGGGCGCGCAAACCCTCATCCTGGAGAATCCTCCGGGACCAGCAGGTGGGCCACCGCAGAACGGGCCGAATGTCTTCCGTGGGCCTTCTCAAGTTGTAAATGGCGTGCTTGTGCCTGGAGAAGTCTCATTAGTCATCGATCCTAGCGACAACCTTTCCGGTGCGATCTTCGAAGGTCTCGACTACGAGGCAATCTATATCCTGGATTCGACGATCTTCGGCGGCGGAGATTGGGGTCGGATAACGACCACGGTCAACGGCACCTGGTTGTCACGTGCTGAGTTTCAAGCTTCCGCTGACGTAAAGCGGGTGGGGATTGCGGGCGAATTCCTGCCGCCGGCATTTGCGTTAACCAGTTCGCTGCCATGGCATCGGGCCAACTTCAGTGTCTTCTATGACGGCCCAGCTGATTCGTGGATGCAGGGCTTGGATGTCGGTGCGATCGTCCACTGGACAGGTCAGTATGAAGATGACAACGCCAGTCTGACAGGATCGACCAAGCTAAACGAGCCTAGAAGCGGTCCGTTGGATTTCCGCGCTCGGAAAGTGTCTGCGTTAACCACGCTCGACCTCATCTTAAACTACACGTTTAACCTGCCACCGCCTGCACCCGCAGAAGTACCTGGCTTTGCCAAGGACGGCGGCAAAAATGTGAGGAGCGGTAAGGACGGCAAAGAGAAGAACGTCGTCCCGGTTTCCACGGCTGAATACGGCTGCAGCAATTGGCAGTGGTGGCTTAACAACACCACGGTCACATTGGGCATGCAGAACGTAACGGATGAAGATCCACCGTTCGTGGCTGGCAGCTTCGAGAACGGCTACGACGAATCACTCGCCACGATTAAGGGCCGGTTCTGGTACGTCGGACTGAAGAAACGATTCTAAGAAGTAAGGTAGGTTTCACAGCGGCCGGGCTCTGAAAGGAGCCCGGCCGTTTTGCTTTTCGCGCTTTGTGTCATGTCTAAGCGGCGCCGAGATCGAAGGAATTCCTTTTCTAGCCAGGCTCGGCCGTTATGATTTTGAGTTTCGTCTCTCCTTGACGCAAATTACACGAATCGCCATCAATTCGGTAACGTCGAGGCTAAGTTTTGGATCACTTCGTGCCAGTTCGTGAAATTCGTGTCTCTGTCTGGAGACGGGACTGGTTTTGGGCGCTGCTCTTAATCATTTTCATTTTCATTGCGTACGTTCAAGTTTTTCGGGCGGACTTCATCTGGGATGATGAATCGCATCTGACCCAGAATCCTTGCATTGTTGGCCCACTCGGCTTGAAGGAAATCTGGACCACTGTTCAAGCGGTCTATTATCCGCTCGTTCTGACGACCTTTTGGGCGCTGCACAAGTTTGTAAGCCTGAACCCGTTGCCTTATCACGCTCTCAATGTTTTGTTGCACGCCATCTCGGCCATCCTGCTTTGGCGGGTGCTGCGTCTACTCCAAGTCCGCGGCGCATGGCTCGGCGCTGCACTCTGGGCTTTGCATCCGGTAATGGTGCAATC
>DASXOI010000328.1:0-3773 GCA_036494375.1 Candidatus Udaeobacter sp. | reverse complement strand
CCGCTGCCGCTCGGGCCGGTGATGACGGTCAATTTTCCCAGCGGAAGATCGACGTCGATCCCTTTAAGATTGTTCTGGCGTGCGCCGCGAATCTCAATGCAATCACTCGGCGCTGTAGAAATAGCCCGCTCCTTGTTCCCGATCTTCGAACCCACTGGAGACAATTCCAGATCGCCGCTCGCTTCGCAAATTTTCCGGGGAGCGCACGCCGCTGGCGTGCTGCGTTCGGCCGCCGGCCGAACGGCTTGAAAACGTAACAAATCGGGTGTCGATCTTTCGGTACTATATGGCTCGGCAGAGCTTGTAGTTTTCGGCAAGCGGCCGAAAACGGCACGCGGGCCGCGTGCGTTCCCCGGAAACGCGCAGCGTGCGCTAGAGATCGAACCCAGCGGCTAGTTGCTCGCGTTGTTTTTGCAATTCTTCGGGCACCACGCCGCCTAACGAATCGAAAAATTCTTTGTGCGCGGCGATCTCTTTTTGCCATTCCTCGTGATCGAGGCCAAGCAGTTCGTCAACGGCAGTGTGATCGATGTTGATCTCGGCCAGATCGAGATCGTGCGGGCTGGGCAGCCAGCCAATCGGTGACTTGAGTGCGCCACCGGTGCCCTCGCTCCGGTCGATGATCCATTTGAGCACCCGCATGTTTTCACCGAAACCGGGCCAGAGGAATTTTCCATCTGCACCCTTGCGAAACCAGTTCACGTTGAAAATCAACGGCGGAGTGGTGAGTTGCTTTCCAATTTCGAGCCAGTGCTGAAAATAAGCGCCGATGTTGTATCCGCAGAAGGGCAGCATTGCCATCGGATCGCGCCGCACTCGTCCTACTGTACCGGTGGCGGCTGCGGTGGTTTCCGAGGCCATGGTCGCGCCTAAATATACGCCGTGGTCCCAATCGAAGGCCTGGTAAACCAGCGGCACGGTATCACTGCGACGGCCACCGAAAATGATCGCGCTGATCGGCACGCCTTCACCTTTCTCGACATCGGGGTCAAGGGCAGGATTGTTGCGCATTGGCGTCGTAAAGCGGCTATTCGGGTGCGCAGCTTTTTCGCTTGATTGCGGTGTCCATTCGTTTCCGCGCCAATCAATCGCGTGTGCTGGCGGTTCGCCATCTTTGCCCTCCCACCACACGTCGCCGTCGTCGGTAAGAGCAACGTTGGTGTAAATCGTATCGTGCACGATCGATCCCATCGCATTCGGATTCGATTTATAGCTCGTTCCGGGCACGACCCCGAAATAGCCGTTCTCCGGATTGACCGCGTACAAGCGGCCGTCACGGATTTGCATCCAACCGATGTCATCTCCAACCGTGGTCACCTTCCAGCCCTTGAAATGCGCGGGTGGAATGAGCATCGCGAAATTGGTCTTGCCGCACGCACTCGGGAACGCAGCAGCGACGTAATGTTTGCGTCCCTCTGGCGATTCCACGCCAAGGATCAGCGTGTGCTCCGCCATCCAATTCTGTTTGCGCGCTAGATAGGAGCCGATACGCAAGGCGAGGCACTTCTTGCTCAACAAAACGTTGCCACCATAGCCTGAGCCAACCGAGATGATCGTGTTGTCCTGCGGAAAATGACAAATGAACCGGCGGTCAGGATTTACATCCAATAACGAGTGCACGCCGCGGTTCCATTCTGCACTAGGATCGTTGCCGAGTCGTTTTAGTGCGATCTCGCCCATGCGCGTCATGATTCTGAGGCTGAGCACGACATATTTGGAATCGGTGATCTCGAAACCAATCTTGGCCAGCGGCGAATCCGCCGGGCCCATGATATAGGGAATGACGAACATCGTGCGTCCGCGCATCGCGCCGCTAAGCAGCTCCCGAAGTTTCGCGTAGGTTTCTCCCGGCTCAGCCCAATTGTTTGTCGGCCCGGCTTCCTCTCTAGTTGGCGTGCACACAAAAGTACACTGCTCGACACGCGCGACATCGTTCGGATTAGACCGGTGCAGATACGAACGCGGTACTTTCTTCTCATTCAGCTCGATTAGGACGTTTTGCCTGAGCGACTCAGCGATCAGAAACTCCTTCTCGCGCTCCGACCCATCACAACAGAAAATGTTCTCGGGTTGTGTGAGCGTTGCGATCTCGTGCACCCAATCGAGGACAGCCTTATTGGATGGCTTTGTATCACCGATCCCCTTCGGCGGGAAGATGGCGGGGGCGAGATTCTTCATTAAACGAAACTGCCCACTTTAACCATGAATCTGGCCCCGTCGAGGCTACGGCTGACATGTACACGCCGATTAATCATTACAAAAAATCACCAGGCAGAATACCGGCGGAATTTGCGACACAGAGTGTGTCGTTTCACTTGCACAAGCACATTGCGAGGCATTAATTGAAAACATGTTCGGGGTGACCACGTCCGATGATTATCGGCCGGTAGCGTGGATGGGTCGGTATCCTGTCGATGTGACCACAATGCTCGTCGGCGTACACGTGGCGGCTGCGATTTTGGCCGCGCTCCTGGTAGCGTTCGGAGCCGGATCTATTTTGCTTTGGCTGCAATTCGATAGTGCCGCGATTTGGTCGACCGGCCAGGTGTGGCGGCTGTTCACCTATGCATTCGTTCACGCCCCATCGGGGCTGCTTTGGTTCGCCATCGAGATGTACCTTCTATTTGTCTTCGGGCGAGAAGTGGAACGTTTTCTCGGCCGGCGGGCGTACATCGCGCTCTATGCTTTTTTGCTGGTCACACCCGCAGCGCTACTGACGATCTGGGGACTCTGGGAACGATGTGCAATTGCCGGTTCGCCCGAGTTGCACTTTGGAATTTTCATTGCGTTCGCCACGATCTACCCGCGTGTCGAAATGTTGCTCCGGATAATGGCGAAGTGGATCGCGCTGATTCTTGCCGCCGTTTACACCTTTCAACTGCTGGCTTATCACGCCTGGAGTGATCTGATGGTGCTCTGGACGAGCATTGGTGTGGCATTCCTTTTCGTCGAACTGAATGGTGCCGGCCCAGAACTTGCCTGGTGGAATGACTTTAAAGCGCGCTTTGCCTCCAAGCCGAAGTATCATGTCCTCCCTAAACCACGAGTGCGCACCGTCGGCAGCCGCTCGGACGCGGACGACGTTTACACATCAATCGATCCCATCCTCGACAAGATTTCCAAGTTTGGAATTGGAAGCCTCACCGCAAGTGAGCGGCGGCAATTGGATCGCGAGCGCGAACGGTTGCTGAAAAACTCGGAGTAAAACAAGGAACGACGGCTTGGGCAGCCGTCGACCAAAACTGACGGCCTCAGGCCGTCAATCCTTGATCCGCGATTCAATTATCTCGCACAACACATGCAGCAAAAGTTGGTGGGCTTCCTCGACTCGCGCCGTTGAATCGTTTTTAACCAGCAGCTCGAGATCGGCAATGCCAGCCGTCAACCCGCCATTGCGCCCGAGAAGGCAATGGTTTTCAGTCCCCGCGCTGTCGCTTCCTCTATTGCGCGAATCAAATTCTTTGATTTTCCGGAAGTAGTCAGGCAGATGAGCACATCGCCCGACTGAGCAAACGCCGCCACCTGACGCGCAAAGATCTCATCGAAACCATAGTCGTTTCCAGCAGCGGTGAGAATTCCGCTATCGCTCGTGAGACAAATCGCCGGAAGCGCGCGTCGATCTGTAGCAAAACGTACCACTAACTCCGTCGCGAAATGGGAGGCGTCAGCCGCGCTGCCGCCATTGCCGCAAACAAGCAGTTTGTTTCCTGCGCGCAAACATTGATCGATCACATCGGCAGCTTGCGCCATCTGTGATTCGAGGCTGGAAAGTG
>DASXOI010000327.1:0-2499 GCA_036494375.1 Candidatus Udaeobacter sp. | reverse complement strand
GAGCGTTGAGCGTCTTCGCTCCGAATACGCGGATCGCATTCGCGAACTGAGCAAGGAGACCGCGCATGGAGAAAGCATCCGTCGCTTATACTCGCGCGACTTCGAAGAGCTGGCTCGCGAAGCACTGGAAACTGAGCGCGACACTGTCATCGGGTTACGCAACGAAGAAGCGATCAATGACGAAGTGCTTCGTCGCATCCAGCACGACATCGATCTCGCTGAAGCTCGCCTGCAGCGACGAAGATAACTCGTCACGCGTAAGCGCGAGGCAAACGACGACTATCAAACGTCCGCGTAACGGTGCCGCATAAGAATTTGGGGTTCAGAGCTCACTATCGACAGTCTCCGGTTTAGGAAACTCACTTGTGTCGATTATAAGCTCCGACGTCCTTTTCGCCTTTCCAGCTCGGAGAAGATGAAGATGCCGAGGGACGGAGTGAGAGTGCGCAGATGTTCGAAGAAGGCGTCAGCGAAGCGGAGCACGATCAAATGCGTCAGGCCTCCCGGGCGGACGAGAAGAGCGACGAATCAGAGTCATAACTCTCGCGCGCACGTGCCACGTGCTAGGGTAGCCGTGACGGAAAGAAAGGTGACTCGTGTCGCATGCGTTTGCGACGCTCCGCCGCAATTTGGTCGAGCTTCACCTTCTGCTCGGGCGTGAGAAAAGTCGCTGTCTTTGCATGCGCCTCCGCGATCCGATCGGATATTTGTTTTGTTGTCGCCTCACGGATCGCATCGATGTCTGATGCCGTTTGCTCAACCAGCGGCTTGATCTGCGCAGTCTGCGCGGGAGTGAGCGAGAGTCGCGATTGCAGGCGGCCAAGGATATGACGCGACATCTCGGCTGGCGTCGGCGGGCGAAGGAATGTTCTGAATACATGCGGACCGGCGAGTACACCTGTGAACAAGCCAGCCACGAAGATCAGCGTCGCGTAAAGAACGACCTTCCAAGAGCGCGCCTTTGTCATCCGTCGAGCCCGGCAAGGAGGGCGGAGTCTACGATTCTGGTTTCCGGATCCAGGCGCTGCGAAAACTGCGCGATCTCCTCATATTTCCAGGCACCACCGGCTACCGCAATTACGCAAGCCAGGATTGCTGCCCTACGGAAAACCGCGAGCATCCCGATCTCGAGCTTCGAAGATCCTCGCGAACTCCGCCATTGTGCCAGGACAGCGGTCTCCATTCCGAACGGCGGCTCCGAGAGAACCGGGTCACGGGCGCGGCGCGCAAGCGCGAACGCGTGGTCCAGCAATTGTTCAATTCCTTTCATGCAAACGCTAAGGTCTCCCGTTCGTTAAACATTTTCTTCATCTTCGCGCGAGCCCGAAATGCCCGGACCTTGATCGCGGACCGGCTCCAGCCAGTCAACGCGTGAATTTCCTCCACTGATTTCTCCTCCAAATGGAGCAGGGTTATGACCAGCCGATCCTCGGGAGACAGTTGGGCGATAAGTTCACTCACCAGTTTTTTGGCAAGATCGAAATCGTCAGTAGTGGCAGTATCCACGTCGGTGGCAGCGAGCTTCTCGATTCCGGTGGCGATTTCTTCGCTGAAATCGCCGAGCCGCCATTCCGGACGAATCTTTTCCGCCTTCAAAGCGTTGAGACAGGTGTTGACCGCGATGCGAGAAATCCAATGCTCGAGCGGCATGCGACCCGTGTATTGGTTTAGTTTGTGAAAGACTTTAATGAAAATCATCTGAACCAAATCTTCTTCGCTGATCCGTCGTGGTAGATGCGCACGAACAAGCTTAAGTACGAATGGATGAAAGTGGCGTAACAATTCCCGGGCGGCGACTTCGTCGCCCTGCTCGATCCGGTGAAGGCTATCCTCTTCGTCAAAGTTGTCATGTTGCATTGGAGATCAGTGACCGTGACTCCACTCTAGCGCTAAAGACAACGTTTTCTCATCACGGTTACATGTAGTTCCGCGGAAATTAATCGCCGACGTGTAACCGCTCACCCGGGCCGGCTGTCTTTAGTGCCAACACATGATCGAAGGGAAAACAAATGGGAATGAAGATTAAAACTATAGTTTTTTGGATTTTGTGGGTGGGGAACAACCTCACGTTGCAAACAGTTAGCGGAGACGATCTGGAGTTCGAAGAGTCGCCTTTAATTCTGGGCGGCCCGGACGATCTCGTTCTTTTATGTCAAACGCCCGACTCGACCGCGCCACAGAAGGAGCAGGTGCCGTTGTTAGTGACATCTCAAACGAAGTGGTGGTCCACTTGAGAAATCCTCCGTTGTCTCAACCACACAGCATCGTGAGAGAGGCGCTGCGAAAAACATTCGGCGGTGACGTCCGGCGAGAACGAACACTTCTCCGGATTAGCCAGGATGAACTGGCGTCGCGTTCTGGATTGCATCCGCGTACGATCGCGAAGATTGAGGCGGGCGAAATAGGAATCCGGCCAGAGACGATCGATCGGATCCAGCGCGCCCTTGGCTGCACCTTCAACAACAGTGCGATCGACAAATTGAAGATCAGAGAAAAGGA
>DASXOI010000326.1:0-3894 GCA_036494375.1 Candidatus Udaeobacter sp. | reverse complement strand
CCCGTTCGTTTACCGACTGGCCGCAGAATTGAGACTCAACGGCTATGTATCGAACACGGCTCAAGGCGTCTTGATTGAAGTTGAAGGCGCTCGGAATCTTCTGAAGCAATTTCAGTGGCGGATTCAAACGGAGAAGCCTCCCCGCGCAATTGTGCAGAGCATTAAGTCGTCGTTTCTGGATGCGATCGGCTACGATGTTTTTGAGATCTGCCAAAGCGAGGAACACGGCGACAAAACGGCGTTCATCCTGCCAGATATCGCGACGTGCACCGATTGCCTGCGCGAAATATCCGATCCAAACAACCGGCGGTTTTGCTATCCATTCACGAACTGCACAAATTGCGGCCCGCGCTTTTCGATTGTCGAAGCCTTGCCTTACGACCGTTCGAACACGTCGATGAAGAAATTTGTGATGTGTGAGGAGTGCGGATGCGAATATCACGACCCGTTGGACCGCCGATTTCACGCGCAACCGAACGCCTGTCCCAAATGCGGACCGCATTTGGAATTTTGGAGCAAAGACGGAGAGGCGATCGCTGTGCGAGATGATGCATTGCGAACGGCTGCCAACGCAGTGCGCGCCGGGCAGATTGTCGCCCTCAAGGGTATCGGAGGATTTCAACTAATTGTCGATGCATGCAATGAAGCCGCGGTCCTTCGTCTGCGTGAGCGGAAACATCGCGAAGAGAAGCCGTTCGCGGTGATGTATCCATCGCTCCCCGCGATTCGAGCTGATTGCGATGTTTCCGAGCTTGAGGAAGAACTGCTGTTGTCCCCCGAGTCACCAATCGTTCTGGTAGGGCGCGCTCGCCGAGCGCGCCGCGCGGACGGCCTCCCGCGGCTGCGGGATCCCTACCAATTGGCGGAATCAATCGCGCCGAGAAACCCAAATCTCGGCGTCATCCTACCGTACTCGCCACTCCATCATCTGCTCTTGCAAGAGCTCAATTTTCCGATTCTGGCGACGAGCGGAAACCTAAGCGACGAGCCGATCTGCGTCGATGAACACGAAGCATTGCAACGTCTGAACGCAATCGCCGATGTGTTTCTCGTTCACAATCGACCAATCGTTCGGCACGTCGATGATTCGGTCGTTCGCGTAATGTGCGGACGCGAGATGATGTTGCGGCGCGCACGTGGCTACGCGCCATTGCCAATCCCGATCCATTCGAAAACCGAGAATCGAAAATCAAAAAATATTCTCGCGTTTGGCGCGCACCTGAAGAACACGGTCGCGCTCAAAATCGATGACAACATTTTTGTCAGTCAGCACATCGGCGATCTGGAAACGAAGGAGGCTTACGCTGCGTTTCGCCGAACATGCGGCGATCTGCCGCGGTTGTACGGTGCGAATATCGATGTCGTGGCGTGCGACATGCATCCGGATTATCTCTCGACCAAACACGCGCGCGATTTTCAAGGAGCGGCGGTCTCCAGTCCGCCGGGGCGCGATTCGGCGGTTTGGAAACCCCCGCTCCTTGAGGTCCAGCATCACTGGGCGCACCTCGCCGCCTGCATGGCGGAGAATCAAATCGCTGCGCCAGCACTGGGTGTGGTTTGGGACGGAACGGGCTACGGTTTGGACGGAACCGTCTGGGGCGGGGAATTTCTGCTCGCCAAACCCGATGGAGCATTCGAACGGGTCGCGCATTTCCGACAGTTTCGGCTGCCAGGGGGCGATCGCGCGATTAAGGAGCCACGTCGCAGCGCGTTGGGAGTTCTTTACGAAATGTTCGGCAAACACGCCTGGGATTTATCACAGCAGACTGTCGATCTTTCCGGAAAGGAGAAATCGCTGCTTGAGCAGATGTTGGAAAAGCAAGTTAACGCGCCGTTAACGTCCAGCGCCGGCAGATTGTTTGATGCCGTCGCATCGCTGGCTGGGCTGCGACAGCGAGCGAGTTTTGAAGGTCAGGCGGCGATGGAACTCGAATTCGCACGGCAGTTGAACGTGCGAGATGCGTATCCTATTCGGATCGAACAGGGGGAACCGACGAAAGTCGATTGGGAACCGATGATTCGCGAGTTGCTCGCTGATGTGGGGCGGAAGGAATCGAATGGCGTGATTTCAGCAAAATTTCACAATGCCCTTGCAGAAATGATTGTCGTTGTCGCGAAGAAGATCGGCGAACTAAACGTCGTTCTCACTGGCGGCTGTTTTCAAAATCGTTATCTCACCGAGCGTACGGTGGCGCGATTACGCGAGGAAAAATTTACGCCGTACTGGCACAATCGCATTCCGCCTAACGATGGCGGGATTGCGCTCGGCCAGGCCGTCGCGGCGAGCTGGAGGGCTTGATAACGATGCCCGTCGATAAAAAAAGAGTTAAGCAAAAGCAGGAGGACGAAATCATCGACCGCACTTCTCCGCCGGGCGAAGTGATCTATGAAGCGGTTTACGCCGAGGGCGAACATGAATTGGAGCGGAATTCATTGGAGCTCGCGTTTTCAGGATTAGCTGCCGGCCTTTCGATGGGCTTGTCGATGGTGACTGAAGGAATTTTGCAAAACCACCTGCCAGACGCGACATGGCAGCCGCTGATCACAAAACTCGGTTACAGCGTCGGTTTTCTGGTGGTGATTCTTGGCCGGCAACAACTCTTTACCAAGAACACGCTGACAGTGATTTTGCCGCTGCTGCGCGAGAAGAAGATCGAAATCTTTTTCAACGTGGCGCGGCTCTGGGCAATCGTGTTGGTCGGCAATTTGATCGGCGCCTTTGTTTTTGCCTGGCTCGCTGGAAATTCGAACATTTTCAGTTCCGAGGTCCGCGACACCTTTTCAAAAATCGGACAATCGTCGATGCAGGCGGATTTTTGGACGATTGTCATACGCGCTGCAGTGTCGGGGTGGTTGATTGCGCTGATGGTTTGGCTGTTGCCGTTCGCGGAATCGGCCAGACTTTGGGTCATTATAATTTTGGCTTACGTAGTTGGCATCGCGCAATTGCCGCATGTCGTCGCGGGAACCGTTGAATCCTTTTATCTCGTCTCAACCGGCGCACTCGGTTTCTGGAATTCGATGGGATCGTACGTATTGCCTGCTTTCATCGGTAACGTGATTGGCGGTGTTGCACTGGTCGCAGTCGGCGCGCACGCGGAATTTTTCGAAGCGGAAGAGGTATCTGAATGAATTTGGTATATGCCGAGATTGTCGATGTTGAAGTGGAGGATGGGATTCGATTCGGAAATGTTACCGTTTCAGGCGCGATGAAAAAGGTCCCGCTGGACCTGATACAAGACGTGATGAAGGGCGACAAAGTTTTGCTCTGCGACGGCGTTGCGATTGCGAAAACCAGCGATTCACAAGTTACGAACTACGAAAACCATGTGCTTGGCGATTCCAGGTAAGTTGATCGAGATCACGACCGATCCTGCAGGTGTTAAAATGGGCCGTGCAAATTTCGGCGGCATCGTGAAACAGGTCTGTCTCGAATATACGCCGGAGGTCGAGGCCGGCGATTACGTCCTCGTTCATGTCGGCTTTGCGCTCAGCAAAGTAGATGAGGCTGAAGCGGCGCGTACATACCAGCTTCTCGAGGAACTGAAGCAACTCGGCGAACTGGACGTTCCGGATGTTGATCCGTTCGAATCCACTGCGGCAACTTCTGCCAGTCATCCCGAGCGAAGTCGAGGGATCCCGTTGCCCCACCCTGAAGTAATGTCGCGGGATTCTTCGACCCCGAAAGCTTTCGGGGCTCAGAATGACATTGATGCGACATGAAATTTCTCGACGAATATCGCGACGAAGCGCTGGCGACGAAAATTGTCGATGAAATCCGGCGCATTACGACAAAGCCGTGGGTCCTGATGGAAGTTTGCGGCGGCCAAACCCACACGATCGTGAAGTATGGAATCGACCGGCTGTTGCCTAACGAGATTGAGCTTGTGCACG
>DASXOI010000325.1:0-5209 GCA_036494375.1 Candidatus Udaeobacter sp. | reverse complement strand
ACAACGAGAAAGGCTGCGCTGGCAGCACTTTTACCGTCATAAATCGGAACTTTTCAGCGAGCATCTTAAGCTGTTCTTCAGTCAACTGGCCGTAGCCGAGATCTTCTCGGGCGTATGACTGAATAGATGCGATGCCCCAGTAACCCATATAAGTCTTCAAAGCGAGGTCGACAATTTTCAGCGGGCGCCGGCGCAACGCATTCATTGCGGTTTCTCTCGCAATGCGATCTCTCTCTCTACGGTTCTTCTCAATTTTCCTCCAGCGATCGATTAGAAAACCTTCGCCGAAGTGCTGGGCATTTCTCAGGGTCAGATCGTCGATGTTGAATTGATCGCCGTTGGCGATGAGATCGCGGAAGCGTGAATCCGTCGCGTCAGATGGCTGAAGCGCCGGCGCCCAAACGGCAACAAGGTGAGCTCCGGAATCGTGCAAATAAGCCGGCTCACGCTTGCTAAGGTAGCCATTCGCAGACTTGTAGGCGCCATGCATTACGAACATCATCGCGATGCTGGCGGCCACATGGGTTAATCCTGACCTCAGAGCCGCTGCTTCTAGTGTGCGCCCCTCTGATCGTTTGCGTAACGCGGGAAGACCACAACGTGCAAACACAATGAGCGGCAGCAGAATCGTGCAAGCCTGAACAACCAGAAGATAGCTCATCCTAAAGCCAATCAGCAGCACAGAGAGCGCCTGGACGACTGCAAGTTGCCACAAGCGCCGATCTCGCAAATAAACCAGAGACCAATACAGAACCAGCACGTAAACAAGGAGACTGAAGGTCTCCGTCATCACGTACCGCTCCCAGACGAGCTGACAAGGATCCAGCGCGCACAACAATCCGAACAAAAAGGAAAGCCTGTTCGACATTCCGAACAAGCGGCTGCAAATCAGCGCAAACACAATTGCTGTCGCACCGCTTGCGAGCGCCTGAGCGAACAAAAGCTGAGTAAAACTGTGAGGCCAAACCGCCAACCAGCGTACCAGATAGCCGTAAAAGTACGATCGATCGCTCGGAATCGAGCCGATTAGCGCTGTCCGAATGTAGCTGCTTGAATCGCCCATATAGAGTTTTGGCGTTGGGTCCAGCCAAAGGAGCAAAAGCTTGATCGTGAAAATCAGCGTGCAGAACAGCCACCAGACATTAAGAGCCGGAGACGCGGTGCCGGCGAAAGTGGACTGAGGTGCTGTCGCCTGAATCTTTATTGCTGCCCGCTCACTGCGCTCCATCGCGCGTCACGACTCGCACAGTGATTGACAGTGTCAAAGCATGCGCAAGAGACGCGGCGACCAATGGAATGATCACGCACCGGTTCAAGAACAGGTGGCGCAAATATGTGCGAGGCATTTCTCATCCGTAGGTCGCAGGTTCGAATCCTTTCGGGCGCACACGTGCAAATACGTTGCTTCAGCGCGGCAGAATTAAGAAGCAGATTGCATTGTTGCCGGTCTTGCTCTCCTGGCAAACCCGTCAACGCAAATGGCGATGCTCAAAAGTGTCAAAACAGAGACCGGTTGAAGGTAACGGATGCATGGCTGCGGTGAGAGAACCGTCACCACAACCATCAGGATCGAAGAATGGATAAACAGCAGAAACGCAAACGCTCGATCGCGACCCAACCAAATGGCGAATGCGCAGATTAAAGGCGACACAATTACAATGAGGTAATATGGCCACGATCCAACAAAGTACTGTTGTAACAATGAGTGTGGCTGCGTTCGGGGGTCTTTTACCGTTTGAAATCCGAACGTGTCAGCAAGCATCTTGACTTGGCCGTCGTTCATCCTGCCATAGCCGAGATCGATTCGGGCATAACGCCGAATGGATTCGGGATTCCAATATCCCATGTAAGTTTTCACGGCGAGCCCCACAATTACCAACGGCCGGTGCTGCAACGCATTGATGGCGGTCTCTCGCGCAACGCGATCATTCTGTCGAGGATCTTTTTCGATTTCGCGCCAGCGGTCCATCAGAAGTCCTTTGCCGTATTGTTGGGCATTTCTTAAGCCCAGAGTTTTGATTTTGAACTGATGGCCGTTGGCAATTAGCTCGCCGAACCGGGGATCGGTGGCGTCAGATGGCTCAAGGGCGGGGGCCCAAACGGCAGCAAGGTGAGCTCCGGCATCATACAAATATCCCGGCTCACGCTTGCTAAGGTAGCCATTCGCATACTTGTAGGCGCCGTGCATTACGAACATCATGGCAATGCTGGCAGCGAGATGTGCTAATCCTGTCGCTAGAACGCTCCATTGCGGTACGCGCGCCTCTAACCGCTTACGTAATGCCGCAAGAGCACAAGGTGCAAACGCAATGAGTGGGAGCAGAATCGTGCCAGCCTCAACCACCGGAAGAAAGCTCATCCTAAAGCCAATCAGCAGCACAGAGAGCGCCTGGACGACTGCAAGTTGCCACAAGCGCCGATCCCGCAGATATGCCAGAGACCAATACAGAACCAGCACGTAAACCAGGAGACTAAAGGTCTCGGTCATTACGTACCGCTCCCAGACAAGCTGGCAAGGGTCCAGCGCGCACATCAATCCGAACAAAAAGGAAAGCTTGTTCGACATTCTGAAGAAGCGGCTGCAAATCAGCACAAACACAATCGCTGTCACCGCGCTGATGAGCATTTGACTCAACAGAAGTGGACCAAAGCTGTGCGGCCAAACCGCCAACCAGCGTACCAAGTAGCCGTAGAAGTACGATCGATCAGTTGGAATCCAGCCGGTCAGTGCCGTCCAGATGTAGGCCCCCGAATCGCCCAGAAAAAGCTTCGGCGTGGGATCCAGCCAAAGAAGAAAAAACTTGATGGCGAAAATCAGAGCGCACAATAGCCACCACGCATTCGCAGCGGGAGATGCAGCGGCGGTGGACATGGACTGAGGCGCTGTTACCTCAATCTTGATTGCTTCATGCTCGACGCGCTCCATCGCGCATCACGACTCGCACAGTGATCGAGAGTGTCAAAAGACGCGCGCCGACCAAACCTGTGTTCAAAACAGATCAGATTCCCGATCTAAAGATCACTTGTTTTTTGCGTGGCGCTGTTCGTGATCGAGCAGCCATTTCTTTCGCCATAAACCGCCGCCGTACCCGCAGAGCGTGCCGTCGGCTCGAATTACGCGGTGGCACGGGATTACGATGCAAATCATGTTGGTGCCATTGGCGCGGCCAACTGCGCGACGCGCATTTTCATCGCCCAGGCGCTTTGCCATCCAGGAATACGAACGCGTTTCGCCAACTGCAATCGACTGCAAGATTTTCCAGGCTCGCAATTGGAAGGTCGATCCAACCGGCGCCAGCGGAACGTCAAACTCAAGCTTCTTGCCCGCAAAATAATCCTTCAGTTGGGAGCGAACACCATCGAGATATCGATGTTTCCCGGGAACGACATTTGTTCGCAATCGTTTGCGCAAAATCAACAACTCGCGTGCTGTCGCGCGCCGGTCGATGAATTCGAGCAAGCGCAAGCCTTGGTCGTCAGCGACAGCGATCATTGGGCCGAGGGGCGAATCGATTCGCTCTGCGAGCAGGGGTGCATGCGTCCTGGCGTTTGTTGGCGATTCGCCAAAGATCTTTGTGAACGCGTCGCGGAAACCGCTTTCCGATTCAAAGCCGCTCCCGTTTCTCGCTTGATCCACCCGATCCCCTTGCCGCACCTGGCTCAAAGCAAGGCCCATCCGCCGCGCGCGATGATACGCTTGGAATGTCATTCCATAATGGCGCTTGAACTGTCGACGCGCAGTTGAAGGATCGATCGACAGCGCGGTCAGTTCCTTGTCCGTCAGGCGTCCGTCCGGCGCGCGCTCCACTTCCGCGCGCAAGCGCTCAATCAGTTTTGGCGGACGCGCACTGGGATCGAGCGGATGACAGCGCAAGCAAGGCCGATAACCGTTTTCCAGGGCGTCGCTTGAAGTTGCAAAAAAATCGACGTTTTCGCGCGCCGGTTTTTTTGCCGAGCACGTGGGCCGGCAGAAAATTCCAGTCGTGCGGACGCCGATGTAAAAAATTCCTTCGAAGCTGGGATCGCGGTTCACCAGTGCGCGATACATCGTCTCGGTGGGCGGCAGAAGTTCGAGCGTTTTCATGCGAAAAGGCTAAGCACTCACAATGGTTGATGCATCGACGAAATTCGAGCAGCGAATTCGGTAGCGCGAGCGTCCTCGCTTGCGAATGAAACAATTCACAGGACGACTCGATCGAATGGCAGGCAGGAGGCGTGCCCTACTTTAAGAGCTCGGAAAGTAAAGCAGCCGCGGGTAACGCTGCGTACATCCACAAACGCGGTTTCGGGATTTTGGAATAACTTTCCAATTACGCCTTCCGGTTCACTGCCATTCGCAACTTCCGCGTCGATGATGTTGTAATTTAAGTCGTAAGCGCGAAACGCGCGACCATTGCGAAAGTCGGCGGGGTATTCGTTAGTCGCGCTGTACCGCTGGCATTCATTGACGTGAACGAAGATCGGGCCTGTCTCGGAGTATGGGTGACCTGGTGGAATGGCGGCGTACGGAAACAGAACCACGCGCTCGCCAGGCTGCGCCCAGCGCAGGCAGTGACGGCAGGGACTGCTTCCGGGTGAATCGACTGTGATGAGCGCATGATCAGCTGCACCCGCCTTAGCTAAACGCCGTGCTGCCTCTGCAATTTCCGTAGCAAGAGGAACGATTTGAAAGCTCGAGATGTTCATGAACGAGAGCTAAATCCAACTCCGCGACCCGCGCATCGGCGAAATTCAGGCAAGGAATTCCTGGTAGGGTCGGCGCGCTGCGCCGACCGGACGCCGCAGCGCGGCGTCCCTACCATCTGGCAGAAGTGGATTCTGTTTTACCGGGCCAGAAACTCCAAAGTAGCGCGCGCTGCTTCCGCAACAATTGCAGGGCAATCATCCGCTGACGATGTCGAGCCGATCGAGCAAATAGCAACCACTATCGGTGCACGTCCGGGTGGACGAATAATTGCGACATCATCTGTGAACCGGTCTCGTTTTGCGAGCAACACGAGCAAAGCTGCTACCATCGATGATATGCGGGATGGCCTTCAGTGACCGCAACGAAAACTCCGCGACACGCAGCGCAGACTTTTCCGCCGGCGCTCAATGTTCCCTCGATGGTCGCGCGATTATCAGTGATCTCGAGAACCTTCGCAGAGAGAAAAACCGAGTCGTTTGTCGGGGTCGGCCGGAGCAGTTTGATGGCATATTCCGCGGTGAC
>DASXOI010000324.1:0-3604 GCA_036494375.1 Candidatus Udaeobacter sp. | reverse complement strand
ACGGCGCAAGCGTTTCGATGGAATCGAAGCAGTCGCTGGTCCTGACGCCTTGATCTTACGAACACCGGTTGAAACCCACGGGAAAGATTTAACGACGGTAGCCGAATTCACTGTGGCAAAAGGCGATCGCATTCCGTTTGTGCTTACATGGTTCGCCTCGCACACAGATCCGCCGAGAAAGATCAATCCCGAGCATGCATTGCGTGACACGGAAGTATTTTGGGGAGGTTGGGCGAAACAATTTCAAAGCGAAGGAAAATGGCGCGACGCCGTGGTGCGATCACTCATTACGTTGAAAGGATTGACCTATGCGCCTACTGGCGGGTTAGTCGCGGCGCTTACCACTTCATTGCCAGAGAAAATCGGGGGAGTTCGCAATTGGGATTATCGCTATTGCTGGTTGCGAGATGCGGCGCTCATTTTGCTTGTGTTACTCCGCGCTGGGTATCGCGAGGAGGCGAAATCGTGGCGGGAGTGGCTTCTGCGCGCCATCGCCGGCAGTCCGGCGCAAATGCAAACCATCTACGGCGTGAGCGGCGAACGCCGACTTATTGAATATGAGATTCCGTGGCTGTCAGGATATGAAAATTCGAGACCGGTACGGGTAGGCAATGCAGCTTCGAACCAATTTCAGCTCGACGTGTACGGCGAAGTATTAGCCGCGGTATGGCAGGGCGATTGTGCCGGAATCAAGATGACTGAGCCTGACTGGGCGCTCATGGTAGCGATAATGGAATTCCTGGAGTCGCGTTGGCAGGAGCCTGACGAAGGAATCTGGGAAGTCCGCGGCGGCCGACAGCAGTTTACCCACTCAAAAGTGATGGCCTGGCTGGCATTCGATCGCGCGATCAGGTTAGCCGAGAACTGCGGCTGCGCGGCTTATGAGCACGTCAATCGCTGGCAAAAAATTCGCGATCAAATTCATGCCGAAGTTTGCGAGCGCGGCTATAACCCAAAGAAGAAAGCTTTCACACAGGTTTATGGGTCCGACGCGCTGGACGCGAGCCTCCTTACAATGCCGCTTAGCGGTTTTCTCCCAATCACTGACGAACGTGTTCGTGGCACGATTGAGGCAATTGAACGCGAACTCATGCACGATGGTTTCGTGTTGCGCTATCGGCCACAGGAAACCGGCGTGGATGGATTGCCAGGCGACGAGGGAGTATTTGTTCCCTGCTCATTTTGGATGGCGGATTGCTGGCATCTGCTCGGCCGCAAGAAAGAAGCACGCGAATTGTTTGAGCGATTACTTGACGTGCGTAACGACCTTGGACTGCTCGCGGAAGAGTACGATCCGCGCGCAAAGCGTCAGCTGGGAAATTTTCCTCAGGCTTTCTCACATGTCGCTTTAGTAAGTTGCGCTCGAATTCTCGGCGATGAAGATACAGGTCTGGCTCTGCCTGATTGAGCTTGCAGCCGATCTGCGTGGTTGCGACGTGAGCGCCGAAGGCGCACGTCAACTTGAGCCTGGGGCACCGCCCCAGGAACTCGTCCACCGGATCGGGCGGCGCTGAAAGCGCGATTTCAATGACTTCAATGCTACTCGTATTTGATTCCCGCTTACCGCGCTGAGGTGTCCTAAATTCCATGATCTGTAGCCACCGGCCTGTGGCCGGTTCGAATTGGTAGGCCGGGCAGTCCTCTGCCCGCCGTGTGGGATTTACATGACCGGTGCGCACGGGAGTTGGACGCGCCCTACCAACAAACGGCACACAGGGCCGTGGCTACAGCACGCCGAAGATGCCTCCTACGCTAAGCGTTGCCTGTGGAAACGAGACGGCGAACTAAATCCTCGATGGCAACGATCCCGCGGAAGTTGTTCTTTCGATCCACCACGGCTGCCAGACCGAGCCGCGCACCCCGCAGTTGCTGCATGACACGATAAGTGGGTTCATTGTCCGTAGTCGTTACAATGCGCCGCACATACTCGCCCAGGGGTTTGTTTCCGTTTCGTTCGAGCAAAATGTCCAGGACATTGACCAGGCCGACTGGTTGGCCATTGGCCGCAAGCACGGGCAGACGATCGAGACCGGTTGAGGCGCTAAGCTCGAGCGCTTGCGCCGTTGACGCGTCCGACTGGAGCGCGATAACTTTCGCAGCGGGCAACATGACGTCGCGGACTTTGGAGCCGCGAAAGTCAACCACGCTGTGAATCATCGCACGCTCGGTCGCCGTAATACCGCCCTCACGCTCGCTTTCGGTTGTGATCTGTTTCAGTTCCTCGCGCGCGGCAAAAAGGCGGCCCCGTTTCCCGGCCTGACCGGGCAGGAGCAGCTTGCCGAGTCGCGCACCGAGTTCGAGGAGTGGCGAAAATAAAATCGACACGAACTCGAGCACGCCTGCGAGACGTGCCAGCGCGCGAAAAGGAAATCGTCGGAACAGCGACTTAGGTAGAACCGACAGCACAAATAGATAAACCGGAAGCGCAATGACCACGGCGAATAAGAACCCGGCATAGCCGTACCAACGAACCAGTTGGCTTGTCAGCAACAGCAAAGCGACGATATCCGCTGCATTCGTGACGAGCAGAACGGTCGCCAGTAACCGTTCCGGCTGCTTGAGCAGATGGTTCAATTGCAAAGCCGTTGGCACGCGCTGTTTTACGTTTTGCCGCAATCGCACCGTATCGATCGACAACAGGCCGCTTTCGATTCCGTTGAAGAAAAACGAAATGATCCAGCAGCAAACAATCATGATGATCGCGACGGTCATGCAGCCTCCTCGAATACGTTTGTGGTCTTCTCCAGCAGGACTTCTTCGATTCTCTTGCGCGCGGCACGACGGACAGTGATCAAAACGCCTGGTATCTCGAGTTTCGTTCCGGAAGACGGCACATAACCCAGGCGCGTAAAAACAAATCCGCCGATGGTGTCGATTCCTTCGGCGTCGATTACAAAGCCTAGATGTTCGGTCAAATCGTCCAGACGCGCGTTGCCGCTCACGAGAAATTTGCCGTTGCCGAGCGGCTCGATGTAAAACTCCGAACCATCGCGTGGCGCGGTGCCACTGAGAATTTCCTCGACGATATCATCGATGGTGATGATTCCTTCAATGCCACCGAATTCGTCAACAACGATGCCCATGCCTTGGGGACGGGTCAGGAAGAGTTTGAGCAATTCCAACGCGCGCATCGTCTCCGGGATAAACGACGGCGGGATCAGTTTCTCGGTGTAATGTTCAGACGGATCGAGCAAGAAAAGTTTTACGTCGATGATGCCGAGGATTTGATCAGGCGTATCGGCGTAAACGGGAACGCGCCGATGTCGTTTCTCCTTTAGACGCGCTATTGCTTCCTCGTTAGTTAAGTCATCCGGCAGCATGAAACTGTCCACGCGCGGCGTCATGCAATCCTTCGCTGTTCTATCACCCAGCTTGATGATTTCCTGGATCATCTCGGCTTCGCCTTGGTACAACGTGCCTTCCTCTTCACCAATTTGAAGCAGTGTCCCCAATTCCTCGTCGGTTAAACGCGGTCGACTGCGCAGATGCGCTGGAGTGAAACGATGGATTACATAATCGCTCATGGTCTCCAGTCCGCGGCCGATTCGATCGAGAAACGGCATCGCGATCTGCAAGGTGAAAGCGCCGATGGCCGAAAGCTTCG
>DASXOI010000323.1:0-1844 GCA_036494375.1 Candidatus Udaeobacter sp. | reverse complement strand
ACTTTGATCATCGGATTGATCGCGGGCCCGGCAGTATCTTTGTACGGATCACCCACCGTGTCGCCGGTGATCGCTGCGGCATGAGCAAAAGAACCTTTGCCACCGAGATTTCCTTCTTCGATAAATTTTTTCGCGTTATCCCACGCGCCGCCGCCGGAGGTCATGGCAATGGCAACAAACAGGCCGGTGACAATGGTTCCCACCAGCAAGCCTCCGAGCACGACCGGGCCCAACTGTGGAATCACCGCTACCGCCACCACGAAAATCAACGGCAGTAGCGCTGGTACGATCATTTCGCGCAATGCCGCTTTGGTCACGATGTCCACGCACGTCCCGTACTCAGGCGTGTCCTTGCCGGTCATGATACCGGGATGCGCTTGTATTTGCCGGCGCACTTCGCGAACAACGGCGCCAGCTGCTTTGCCCACGGCGTCCATGCTGAACGCGGTGAAGATGAACGGAAGCAGGCCACCGAGGAACAAACCGATAATCACTTTCGGATCCCTAAGTGAAAACTCGAACACGAAGGGCTGGCCATTGCGGGTCACGTGTGCCTCGAGCTCCTGTACGTATGAGCCAAATAAAACGAGCGCTGCGAGTCCGGCTGAAGCAATGGCGTAACCCTTGGTGACTGCTTTCATCGTGTTGCCTACCGCGTCGAGTTGATCGGTGACATTGCGTACTTCGTTGGGCAAGTTGCTCATTACCGCGATGCCGCCCGCGTTGTCAGTAATGGGACCGAACGAATCGAGCGAGATGATGATCCCGGCCATCGACAACATCGCCATCACTGCGATCGCGATTCCGTAAAGACCGCCGAAATGAAAACTTAGCAAGATAGCGATTGCGATGAACCCTACCGGCAGCGCCGTGGCGTGTTGACCTACAGCCAGACCGGCGATGATGTTCGTCGCATGACCGGTCTCTGAGGCACGTGCAATTTTTTGCACAGGACGATAATGCATCGAGGTGTAGTAATTAGTGATAACTACGACAACGGCTGTCATGATGATGCCGACAAGCGATGCCCAGTACAGTTGAGTCGGCGAGCGCAACAGGCCCCCGATCATGACGCCGGCTGGAAACAGGGAGTGCGTGGCCGGCCAGAAGAGGACGGCAGAAACGATCGCACTCGTGATTACACCACCCATCAACACAGTGGCCGGTTTTCCCCCGGCAAAGTTCACGAACAGCACTCCCAAGATCGCGCCAAGCACGCTAATTCCGCCCAGCACGAACGGGTAAATCACAGCCGCTGGGTTATCCGGTAACGTCAGTGCGCCGACAAGAATCGCGCCGATCAAGCTCACCGCATACGTCTCAAACACATCGGCAGCCATGCCGGCGCAATCGCCGACGTTGTCGCCGACGTTGTCTGCGATCGTTGCCGGGTTGCGCGGATCATCTTCTTCGAGACCCTTCTCGATCTTGCCCACAAGATCCGCTCCGACGTCGGCCGCTTTGGTGTAGATCCCGCCGCCGAGTCGCGCGAACACGCTGATGAGACTAGCCCCGAGGGCGAGACCAACCAGACTATTGATCGCCATATGCGAGCCAGCGATGCGGGTGACGAGAGTATAGAAAATTGATACGGACAGAAGCGCGAGCCCCACCACGAGCAGTCCGGTAACGGCGCCGCCGTTGAAGGCCATTCGCATGGCTTTGTTAATCGACTCCGTTGCGGCCTGCGTCGTTCGCACGTTGGCCACCACCGCAATACGCATTCCGATGAAACCGGCCGAAAGCGAACAAAACGCACCGATCACAAAGCCGATGGCCGTCGGCCGATCTTTGAAAATGAAGAGCAAAATGAAAATTATTACGGCGATAGAGCTGATCGTGAT
>DASXOI010000322.1:0-1835 GCA_036494375.1 Candidatus Udaeobacter sp. | reverse complement strand
AGCATGAGTCCGATGCGCGAAGGCATGCATTTGTAAAACCAGATGTGCGACACCGGCACCGCCAGCTCTATGTGCCCCATTCGTTCACGACGCACACGCGCGAGTGTAACTTCCACACCGCAACGGTCGCAAATCACGCCTTTATGCTTGATGCGCTTGTATTTTCCGCACGAACACTCCCAATCACGGGTCGGCCCGAAAATCCGTTCGCAGAAAAGTCCGCCTTTCTCCGGTTTAAACGTGCGGTAATTAATTGTCTCCGGATTCTTGACTTCGCCTTTGCTCCACGAGCGCATTGTATCGCTCGAGGCGATGCCAATTGCGACTTGATCAAAACCTACTGG
The DNA here is from genome assembly GCA_036494375.1 of Candidatus Udaeobacter sp. Classification (GTDB taxonomy): domain Bacteria; phylum Verrucomicrobiota; class Verrucomicrobiia; order Chthoniobacterales; family UBA10450; genus Udaeobacter. The sequence goes on along the minus strand of DASXOI010000322.1, from coordinate 1,491 downwards.
GCGTTCTTCGCCCACTAACTCACGCCAGGAATGTTCGTTCATGATTTCTCCGATTAAGTGTCAAACTAAAAATTATGCGACGCTTTCCAGAAAGGTGGGCGCCTGACTGCCGACCTTCACGTCGAGACCAAGGCTTTGCATTTCCTTGATCAACACGTTGAAGGATTCGGGCGTTCCAGCTTCGAGCGAGTTATCGCCCTTAACGATTGACTCGTAGATGCGGGTCCGGCCCTGCACGTCGTCGGATTTAACCGTCAGCAATTCCTGTAACGTATACGCAGCCCCATAGGCCTCGAGTGCCCAGACCTCCATCTCGCCGAAGCGTTGGCCGCCATACTGCGCTTTACCGCCAAGCGGCTGTTGAGTGACGAGCGAATATGGTCCCACTGCCCGCGCATGAATTTTATCCGCCACAAGGTGGCCCAGCTTCATCATGTAGATGTGGCCAACTACGACTTCCTGGTCGAACGGATCGCCGGTGCGACCATCGAACAGACGCGCCTTACCGTTCTCCTGTACCCAACTGAAGCCCTCTTTCTTTTTCGCCTCACGCAGATACTCGCAAATTTGTTTTTCCTTGATTCCATCGAAGACCGGAGTGGCCACTTTGAATCCAAGCGCTTTGGCAGCAACCCCGAGGTGCGTTTCCAAGACCTGGCCCACATTCATACGGCTAGGGACGCCTAATGGATTAAGCACAATTTCGACCGGTGTTCCGTCCGCGAGGAACGGCATGTCTTCCTCGGGTACAATGCGCGCCACAACGCCTTTGTTCCCGTGACGTCCCGCCATTTTGTCGCCGACACTGAGCTTGCGTTTGCTAGCGATGTAAACCTTGACCTGCTTGATGATCCCCGGTTCGATCTCCTCGCCGCTTTCCACGCGGTCCGTCGCGCGATCCCGTTCAAGCTCCAGCTCGGCAAATTTGTGCTCGTATCCGCCAATGATTTCGCGGATCCGATTCCGAATCGGGCTGGGATCGATCTCGATGTGATCGTGGGCAGTCGCCAATTTTCGCAACAGCGTTTTCGTGATTTTGCGATTGGCCGGGATAATGATTTCACCGCTCTTGGCATTTACAACGTCGAGAGGAATTTTTTCGCCCAGCAGAACGTTGGAAAGTGAATCGGTGAGCTGCTCAATGAGCCCCTCCCTCTTGCGCTTATGGTCTTCGCCAATGCTCTTCAGCTGCCGTTTGGTTTCCGCCGGAGTAAGCTTCTCGCGGGAAACTTCGCGGCGGGACGACACCTTTACGTCCATCACGATGCCGTACGTTCCGGAGGGCACGGTCAGTGACGTGTCTTTTACATCGGCGGCTTTCTCTCCAAAGATGGCCCGAAGCAGCCGCTCTTCCGGAGCCAGTTCCGTCTCGCTCTTCGGTGTAATTTTCCCGACTAAAATATCCCCTGGCTTCACCTCGGCACCGACCCGCACGACGCCGTCCGGACCCAAGTTGCGTAAAGCTTCTTCGCTTACATTGGGAATGTCGCG
>DASXOI010000321.1:0-12990 GCA_036494375.1 Candidatus Udaeobacter sp. | reverse complement strand
CACCCGTATGAAATTATTGATCCTTTCTGCTGTGATATTAACCTCGGCAGTTTTTGCCGCCGACGAAAAGAAAGAAGAAAAAAGTCCCATGAATTCATCCAATGAAGTGGCCGTGATCAAGACGAGCGAAGGCGATATGGTAGTGCAGTTTTGGACCGATGCCGCGCCAAAGACGATCGAAAATTTCAAGAAACTGGCGCGCCAGGGATTCTATGACGGCACGATTTTCCACCGGATCGTCAAAGGATTCATGATCCAGGGCGGCGATCCGAATTCGAAAGATCCGGCAAAAGAGGCAAGCTATGGACAAGGCGGACCCGGTTACAACATCAATGCCGAGTTCAACGATCACAGTCACGATGCCGGCGTTATTTCGATGGCGCGCAGTTCGGATCCAGACTCCGCCGGTTCACAATTCTTCATCTGCCTCGGCCCGGTGCACCGGCTCGATCATCAATACACGACCTTTGGCAAACTGATTAAAGGCCAGGATGTGCTGGAGAAAATCGGTAACACGCCGGTCGAGCGAAATGCACAGGGCGAACCGAGCAAACCTACCAAACGTGTGGTGATAGAGAGCATCAAAATCGTCCCCGCTGAGTCGGTGAAATAAATTTCGTTAACACCTGGCTTCAGCCAGTGTTTGCGCGACAAGCTTTTCGTAGCCGTTTTTACGGCTTCAGGTGTCGCTGAAATAAGCCGTTGAAACGGCTAGCGGCGCTTGCGTCACAGTCAACACCGGTCTAAAGCCCGGTGTTAATAACAGGTGTCATGAACTCGCAGGTAACAAAAATCGCGCTCATCCAAATGCGCTGCGGCGTAGACCCGGAGAAGAACCTCTCGCGTGCGATCGAATTTATTCGCGACGCAACGAGACAAGGCGCACAGATTGTCTGCCTGCCGGAGCTTTTTCGCTCGCAATATTTTTGCCAGACAGAGGATCATAAGAACTTCGATTTGGCCGAGGAAGTGCCGGGAAAATCAACCGCAGCGCTCGGAGAAGTTGCTCGCGAAACCGGCACGGTGATTATCGCATCGCTCTTCGAGAGACGGAGCGCCGGCCTCTATCACAACACGGCGGCAATCATCGACGCGCATGGAAAATTGCTCGGTAAATATCGGAAAATGCATATTCCTGATGATCCGCTGTATCACGAAAAGTTTTACTTCACGCCGGGCGATCTCGGATTTCGAGCGTGGGATACTGCGCATGGCAAGATCGGCGTGTGTGTTTGCTGGGACCAATGGTATCCGGAAGCCGCACGACTGACCGCATTGCGTGGCGCAGAGATTATTTTTTATCCAACGGCAATCGGCTGGCATCCGAGCGAGAAAAAGGAATTTGGAAAAGCGCAACATTCCGCGTGGGAGACGATTCAGCGTGGTCATGCGATCGCCAACGGGTGTTATGTCGCGGTGGCGAACCGGGTGGGCCACGAAGCGCCCGCCGGTGGAGATGGCATTGAGTTTTGGGGGCAAAGCTTCGTGTGCGGACCGGATGGCGAAATCATCGCCAAAGGTTCGACCGATCAAGAAGAGATTGTGGCGGCTGAGATCGATTGGGCTCGCGTCAATGAGCATCGGACGCATTGGCCATTCTTGCGAGATCGCAGAATCGATGCTTACGGCGAGATCAATCGACGTTTGATCGACTGATTAGCTGATCAAGGAACCACGGCTTGGGCAGCCGTCGACATCAATGACGACTGGGAAGCCGTCACTCCCTGTGTTAATGACGGAAGCGATGACGGCAAACGCTGCTCAACCGAGGCGCCGGCCTTGGTATCGCCCTTCATTGACGGTGCAAATTATGATCGGGCTTGTTGTCGGCGGCGCGATTGGATGGCTCCGGCCAGATTGGGGCAATGCGGTTTATTTTTTGCGCGACATTTTCATTAACCTGATCAAGTCGATCATCGCGCCGCTTGTATTCTCAACCATCGTGGTGGGAATCGCAGGCGCCGGTGCACTTCGCAAGGTGGGGCGCATGGGAATCAAGGCGCTGGTCTTTTTCGAGATCGTTACGACAGCCGCGCTCGTGATCGGACTGGCAGTTGTCAATTTCACAAAGCCCGGCGCCGGCGTGACTCTCGCCGCAACCAGTACCGACGTTCTCAAGACGATCGGCCAAACTCATCCCCAGAGTTTCGTCGAAACTATCGTGCATGTTTTCCCCGCGAGCATAATCGAGGCAATGGTGCGTGGCGATGTTTTGCAGATTGTCGCGTTCAGCGTGCTCTTCGCGCTCGCGGTGTCAGCCATTGGCGAAAAAGGCAAACCAATCGTCCGCGCGATGGATAGCCTTTCGCAAGTCATGTTCAAGTTCACGAATTACGTGATGCTATTTGCGCCTATCGGCGTGGGCGCCGCGATGGCACACACGATCGGCACGCAGGGCCCGGTTGTGCTGTTAAACCTCGGAAAATTGATCGGCTCGCTTTATCTCGCTCTCGTAATTTTCATTGCTCTTATTTTTGGATTGGTGATTCGGATTGCGCGGATTCCGTTAACACAATTCGTACGTGCGGTGCGCGAGCCTGCGGCACTCGCATTTGCGACGACAAGTAGCGAATCGGCGCTACCGAAAGCGATGGAATCGATGGAACGCTTCGGCGTGCCACCGCATATCGTTGGATTCGTGATGCCAACCGGGTATTCGTTCAATCTGACTGGATCAACGCTGTATCTGGCGATGGCGTCGCTTTTTGTCGCTCAAGCAGCCGAGACGACGATGGGATGGCATATGTCGTTAGGCCAACAAATCACAATGATGTTGACTTTGATGCTGACTTCGAAAGGAGTAGCCGGTGTGCCACGGGCATCACTTGTCATTCTGCTAGGGGCGTTAAATTCCTTTGTTCCCGCAGGATTGGGACCGATCGGTGTCGCCATTATTTTCGGCGTCGATGAACTAATGGACATGGGCCGCACATGCGTAAATGTCATTGGCAATTGTCTGGCAACGATCGTCGTCGCGCGCTGGGAAGGCGAATTTGATGACACACGCGCACACGTATTTGGCACGCCAGCCGAAACCGAACTGGATCTCAAAAGCGGTAACATTGCCTTTGCCGATGCCGCCGCTCACGGCGACTGAATCTGATGGCACTCCAGAGTGGGCGCGGGTTTCTCTTAAACGGGGAGTCCGATAACCATTTCCGTGTTTTTTGTTGCCGAAGATCAGGGCATCGACAAATCCGCGGGATTTCGACTAAGCTGCGCTGATGATCGCTATTTTGCGCGCGCCCGAAGCCACTTACCTGATGCAGATTTTGGCCTCCGCTTTTCTGGCGATTCTATTTCTTCAGTCAGGGATCGACAAAATCCTCGATCGCCGCGGAAATTTTGAATGGCTAAAAGGACATTTTGCGAAGAGCCCACTAGCTGGAATCGTTCCCGCGCTGCTGATCTCCATCACGATTCTGGAGGTCGCCGCCGGTGCGCTCAGTGCGGTTGGATGCGTATTTATAATTCTTTCGCGCGATTCAACCGTTGCATTCTACGGTGCGGCCATCTCCGCCGTTGTGGTGCTCGCACTCTTCTTTGGCCAACGTATCGCTAAAGATTACGCCGGAGCGGCGGTGCTTGTTCCGTACTTTCTGCTCGTGTTGGTGGCTATGTATCTTCTCGCGCAACAGTAAATTGGTGAGAGATTTTAGGACATGTCTGGAGCGTTGCTTAACGAAATACCCGTTGCCAGTCCTCCGGAGGATCGTATGGCTTTGACGAAATCGCCATACATAGCGGCAGCGGAGGAGGCGCTGCAGAATTACAGAAGAAACACCGCAAGAACCTGGTATAAGGACGGTGTTGACCCGAACGATGACGCTGGTAAATACGCGTTCCAGCGACTGCGCGAGACCTGGTTCACGCCTGAAGTCGATCCCAAGTTCAAACTTCGCCGAGAGGATAAATTTTATGCTATCGGCTCCTGTTTTGCGCGCGGGCTAGAAAGCTCTTTGGCAGCGCACAACATAGCCGTTGAAAGCGCAGCGCCCGAAATTGCCAAACTTCAGCCCGCCAATAAAGAAGGGTCGGGGCTCGGGTTCACTAACAAGTACAATACCTATTCAATACTGAATGAACTGCGCTGGGCGCTCGATCCAGACGCAGAATTCCCTCGTGCGTCTATTGTCGAATTGACAAACACAACCTGGTACGACCCTCACACAAACCCAACCTTGGCCTTCGTCGGCTTGGAAGAAACTTTGGAGCGTCGTGTCCTTATGCAAGCAGTCACCAAACGTATACAGGAATGTCGCGCGGTCATTCTCACCCTCGGGCTTGCAGAGGTATGGCGCGATGTTCAGGCAGACGTGTTCCTTAATTGCACGCCGATCGCGTCGCTATTCAAGAAGTATCCGGGCCGATATCAATTTCACTTGACCAGTTTCGCGCAAAATTGCGCCAATCTGGACGCAATTTATGCATTGCTGTCTTCGTACGGACATCGTGATTTTCACGTTGTGGTCACAGTTTCCCCGGTTCCTTTGATGAACACGTTCTCAACCATGGACATTGTCGTGGCCAACACATGGGCCAAGTCGCTGCTAAGAGCAGTGGCTCAGGAGTGGGCGAGTGCGCATCCTAACGTGGATTACTTTCCGAGTTATGAAATCGTCCAAAACTCCGATCGTACGGCAGTATGGGAGGACGATCTGAGGCACGTGAGAGGCCAGGGAGCGCAGCATATCATGGAGTTGTTTCTTCGGAAGTACATTGAGTAACGTCGAAATGACCTGGGACTGCGCGAGCTTCCCTTGGTTGTTACCGCCAAGTGGCCGGCCACGGGGACGCGCATGATCTTAGTGTTGCGTCTACTGCTCGAGCAACGAACGATAACAGCTCCATCCGAGTCGTTTGAGCAGTTTTGTGACCGCTTCCAAGACTTCAACTCACATGCATGATACGACGCCGGCACGGGCGCGTCGCTGCACAAGGGTTGATGCAGTTTTTGTCCTCCTCCTCATCGCCTATTTCCTGCATTTTGCTCTCCCAGCGCGACACGGAGGATTTCGCGAAGATGAGATGCTGAACTTGTGGGCGTATTGGTATGTCGGCCCTGTTCGATCACTCTTCGACTGCATCAAGTTTTGGACACCATATTACCGGCCGGGAGGCGCGCTTTACTATTTGCCGCTCTACCATTTCTTCGGGTTAAACCCTTTCCCCTATCGGATTGTGCAAATTTGCATCCTTGCACTGTCAATCCCGATAGCGTACTGGCTCGCCCGACTTCTCGCCTCTTCCTGCTCGGTCGCTTTCCTTGCGGTTCTTGCCTTCTGTTATCATCCGTATGTGGCAAACCTGGTGTTCGTTGGTGCGTTCATTTACGACGTGTTATGCGGGTTGTTTTATTTTGCTGCATTGACTTACTACGTTCACATCCGGGAGCAAGGCGCCTATCTTCGCCCGTTACAGCTGGTGCTATTCCTGGTGCTGTATATTTGTGCCCTCGATAGCAAGGAAATGGCGGTCACTCTTCCGGTGATCATCTTAACCTACGAGCTGTTAAAGTCATCGCGTTGGCCTAGCTGGAACGCTTTCCTCTCCTGGACCTGGCGCGACGCAGCCCCGGCTCTGATTGGAGGCGCTGTTACCGCATTTTATGTCTACAGCAAAATCGGTGGCATCAGCTCCACGACAGGATCTGATGCCTATCGGCCCATCTACTCATGGCATAATTTTATAACATCCAACGCAAGTTTTGTTGGCGAGTTGTTATATGCTCCCCAGGCAATTACTCCAACAGCCTTGTTACTTTTGTGGGCGGCTGTTTTCATCTACGCGTTTTTGCGCCGTGACCGTATGCTTCGGCTCATGGCCTTCTGGATAGTGATCGTTCCTCTGCCGATAGCATTTATTCTTCCGATTCGCAGAGGCGGATGTCTTTACCTCCTGCTTTTCGGATGGTCACTGATCTGTGCGAGAGCTTCATGTGATTTGATTGCGTTCGTGGCAAACGCGTTTGTCGCCCACGGCCACAGGATCGGAATCTATCGCACGCCTAAGGCCATGCTCCAGAGCGGCGCTGGTCCGGCTGCCAAAGCCGCACTTGTCGCCGGAACCTCAAGTGCGACAGCTGGTTGGACTGTCAGGATCATTCTACTCTCCGTTTTGGCATTTTCATTCGCGCTCTTTACTGACTGGGAAAATCGTCGTCTTGCGACGGTGCAAAATTGGCTTGGCGTTGGTCAAAAGGTCAGTCACGTCATCGCGGCATTCACTTCCCTGAATCTGCGGCCACTGGCTCACAGCACGGTGCTGCTCAAACCGAAGGAACAGCTATTCCAAAACAGATGGCATCCTTTGTTCATCGCCTCTTTGGTGTGGAATGATCATTCCCTGCAAATCTGGATCGACAATGTAAGTAAAATTACGCCGCAGCAGGTGGAAGGAGCCGATTACATCATCTCGCTCACTGAATTCGACGCGAAGGTGATCCGGTCGCCGAACGGGCAAAAGACCAAATAGGTTTGGGTTGATGAATTTGTGCTCCACACGGCGGGCGTCGTTTTTTGGCTCGACCAGCTACTGATAAAGACTCGCCGCGGTGTTTGTGATCCGGAGCTTTAGTAAGTCTCGCAGCGCGATGCAAATGGCTGCCAGTCTCGCAATCTCGCTGGAGAAAAGTAGTTCTTGTGCTTGACTGATAGGTTCGACATCTCCCGGCAGAATGTCTGCGCAAACAATCAAAATTACTGGTGCGCGCCAGCATAATCTCAAGAACCTCCACGTCGAGATTCCGCGGGAGAAGCTGGTGGTTATCACCGGTTTAAGCGGCTCGGGAAAATCCTCGCTCGCTTTCGACACACTTTATGCAGAAGGGCAACGGCGTTACGTCGAAAGCCTTTCCGCCTATGCGCGGCAGTTCCTCGATCAAATGGAAAAGCCGGACGTCGACTTCATCGAAGGCTTGTCGCCTGCCATTGCCATCGAACAACGCAGCGCCGGCGCGAACCCACGATCCACAATCGCAACCACGACTGAAATCTACGATTATCTGAGGATCCTTTTTTCCGCGGTTGGCCAACCGCACGATCCGCTCACCGGCCGGCCGCTCAGCCGTCAAACGCCTCAGCAAATCGTCGATCAGGTTCTGGCGTACGAGCCGGGCGCCAAAATCGTTGTGCTGGCGCCGTTGATTGAGAAGCAGGCCGGTGAGTTCCGGGACGTGCTCGAAAAACTCAGGCGTGAAGGATTCGTTCGTGCGCGCATTGACGGCCAGATGATCGAACTGGATCGCACAGAGCCGATCCGGCTGAAAAAAAGCGAGCGGCACACGATTGAAGCGGTGGTTGATCGGCTGGTCGTCCGCGATGGCATTCGTGTGCGGCTGACAGACTCGATCGAAACCGCTCTCAAATGGGGTGGCAATCGCATTGTTGTTTTGTCTCAACTATCGAAAACGCCCAACCCTGTAAAAGCACAAACGGGGCAGGCTGCCCAACGCCCAATATCCAACGCCGAATCGGAAGAATGGTCGGAATACCGCTACTCCACGGATTACGGGAATGCTGAAACCGGATTCAATTTAGGCGATCTGACGCCGAGACATTTTTCTTTCAACAGCCACCTCGGCGCTTGCCCGGCTTGCCACGGTCTGGGAACACAATTGGTAGTCGATCCGGAGTTGATGATCTCCGACCAAACCAAATCGCTGGCCGAAGGAGCAATCATACCGTGGCGTCGCGGCACGAAACGCATGCGAGTGTACTATCGACATCTGCAGGACGCGTTGATCAAACATTTCAAGGTGAACGAAGACTTGCCGTTCGCCGATTTACCTGAAGCATTCAAAGCTGCGCTTTACTTCGGCACGAATGGCGACCCGATTGAAATGCAGTTTGGCGGCAACTCTGATAAATCGCGAGCAGGCGGCGAAAAGAAAACCGCAAAAGCATTCGAGGGACTCGTGCCCCAAATGCAGCGGCTTTATGAGCAAACCGAAAGCGAGTTCACGCGCAATCGGATTCGAGCATTCATGACCCGCGAGACATGTAAGGTGTGCGGCGGCGCAAGACTTAAACCCGAAATCCTTGCTGTCACGATCAAGGCCCGACCCGCCTCCGCCGAGGCTACGGCGGGCAAGCACGGCCGCGAATTGAACATCCATCAGTTTAGCCAGCAAAACGTGGAAGACGCGCTGCGATTCATTGGTGCTCTCGACCTGAGCGAGCAGCAGCAGACGATCGCAACTGATGTTGTCCGCGAGATTCGCTCACGTCTGCAATTTCTCGTCGAAGTTGGTCTTGGCTATCTCACCCTGAATCGCGAGAGCGGCACACTTTCCGGCGGCGAAGCGCAACGGATACGCCTCGCGACACAGATCGGCTCCGGTCTTGCCGGCGTTCTCTACATTCTCGATGAACCTAGCATCGGTCTGCATCAACGCGACAACTCGCGTTTGCTGGGAACGCTGCGAAAACTGCGCGATCTTGGGAATTCCGTCATTGTAGTCGAACACGATGAAGAAACGATTCGGGCTGCCGACCACATTTTTGATCTTGGTCCAGGCGCAGGGCCGCGTGGCGGCGAGATTGTGGCAGAGGGAACTCTCGAGGATATCGCGCGCGCGAAAAATTCTTTGACTGGCGATTACCTTTCCGGACGGGCACGCATAGCGATTCCAAAACAGCGCGCTCAGCCACGGCCCGGTGGCTGGCTTACAGTCATAGGCGCAAGTGAAAACAACCTGAAAAAAATCGATGTCTCATTTCCTCTCGGCTGCCTAACATGTGTAACTGGTGTGTCCGGCAGCGGAAAATCGACTTTGGTGGACGACATTTTGCGGCGCACCCTTTTCCGCCATTTCTATAACTCGAAAGATAAGCCGGGCGCTCACAAGGCGATTCGTGGGCTGGAACAGATCGACAAGGTAGTTGTGATCGACCAAAGCCCGATCGGCCGGACGCCGCGGTCGAATCCAGTCACATACACGGGCGCGTTCACGCCGATACGCGAACTGTTCGCGCAATTACCCGCAGCGCGAATCCGGGGTTATGACGCAGGTCGGTTCAGTTTCAATGTCAAAGGCGGTCGTTGCGACAATTGCGAGGGTGGAGGCTTGATCAAAATCGAGATGCACTTCCTGCCCGATGTTTACGTCGAATGCGAGGTCTGCCGGGGCAAACGCTACAACCGCGAGACCCTCGAGATCACCTACAAAGGTAAGAATATTGCAGATGTGCTCGATCTAACCGTCGACGAAGCCGCGCGATTCTTCCGCAATGTGCCGACCATCGCTGAAAAGCTCAACTCACTGCTTGACGTTGGCTTGGGCTATCTGCGACTCGGCCAGGCCGGAACGACTCTTTCCGGCGGCGAAGCGCAGCGCGTGAAGCTTGCCACAGAGCTTGCTAAGAAAGCGACCGGCCGCACTGTTTACATTCTCGATGAACCGACGACCGGTTTGCATTTCGCCGATATCGAAAAATTACTGGAAGTGTTGATGAAGCTCCGCAATGCGGGCAACACCATCGTGGTAATTGAACACAATCTGGAGATGATTAAGTGCGCTGATTGGATCATCGATTTGGGTCCTGAAGGCGGCGAACATGGCGGCGAGGTCGTCGGATCGGGTCCACCTGAGAAAGTCGCCACTATTCCAGCCAGCCATACCGGCCAATACTTAGGCGCAATGCTGGAGAGAAGATGAGACATATCGGACGCTTAGGCCTGGCATGTCTGATCGGTGTACTCAGTCCGCTCGCCCGTGCCGATTTCTCAACTGAAATGGCCGAAGCTAGCACGCCGCTTTCAGAAGGCGTGCCGGAGGTCGCGGTTGTGCGATTGCAATCGCTGCTAAATAAAAATCTGCCAGAACTGCAATGGCAAGCAGTTGCCGAAAAACTTGCAGAAGCCCAGGTGGCCGCAGACGAACCGGAGGCGACGCTAGTTTTGTTAAGCGACGCGAGATTGCACGACTTGCCGTGGGCAAAATTCTGGCACGCCCAAGCGCTCGCCAGTTTGCATCGGTGGGGCGATGCGCTCCCGCTATACGAGGAATTGGCCAACGACAGTTCGCCATATCAGAGAGCAGCTGTGTTTGGCGCCGGCGACACGTTACGCGCGTTAGGAAGACGCCAGGAAGCTTTGACAAAATTCATTCTGCTGGCGCATGACAAAGAATGGGCCACGCGAGCGCAGCTGCGAGCGGCTGAGCTGTATATTGAATTGGGGAACGATCCCGAGGCACGCCGGCTTTTAAACCAGTTGCAGCCGGTTTCCGTCGCAGAGCGGCGTGAGCGGCGTGTTTTGCGCGGGCGTCTCGAACTAATTTCGCATCGGCCGGAACGAGCGATTGAAATGTTTGACGCGATTCTGAAAAGGCCGGAGGGAACGCCTCATCCAATTCTGCTCGCTGCACTCATCGGCATCGCTGAAGCGCATTTGCAGCTAAAAACTCCCGAGACCGGCGATGACGTCCTCGAGCGCTTCATCGATCGTAACCACGCAGACCCTGATCTCCCGCTGCTATTCGCAAAGCTCGATGAGCTTTATCGCGCCGAACACAAACCATCTCGCAATGAACTGGAAAAATGGGTCCGCAGGCCGGAACAGCCGCGCCGAACATTCGCGCGCTGGTATCTTGCGCGCCTGGAGATTCGCGCGGGCCGCAGAGAGCGGGCACGCCAACTGTTTACGGATCTGCGACAGACAGAAATCAAAACGCCGGCCATTGCCCCTGCTCTGGTCGAGTTTGCCGAATTTGAAATTAACGACGGCCGCTTTGATGAAGCGATAGCAATCCTGGACGACGCGCGTCTGTTGCGGCCCGACCCGTCCTTTTTGACCCGGATCGATTTCTTATCTGCGCAGGCGCAGTATTCGGCCAGACGATTCGAGACCGCAACTGCTTCCTTCGAACAAATCGCGCAGCGCGATTCGCGTTGGACAAAAGCCGCGCTGTTTAATGCATCCAGCGGCTGGTTGCAGGTCGGCAATCACACTCGTTTCATCGCTGATTACGACCAACTGGAAAAACAAGGCGGCGACGAACAATCGCGTGCCGATTTGCAATTGGAGGAAGGTTTAATACAGGCTGCCAGGGCCGACAAAAAAGCTGCGGCATCTTTGCAGCGATTCATTCGCGATTTTCCAAAGAATCCGCGGGTGTCGGAGGCTTGGGTGGGGATGGCCGAGCTGGCCTTTCATTCATCACCACCTCGCTTGGATGAAGCGGGAAAAGACCTGGATCATGCGGTTGAGTCCAGGCCGACCGCTGCTGCCGCCGAACGCGCCGATTATCTGCGCATCTGGGTAGAAGAAGCAGGCGGCGGAGACGACTCGAAAGTCATTGCGCTCGGAAAGCGATTTCTCGAGCAGCACGGGCAATCGCAATTCGCTCGGGAAGTTCGAATGAAATTGGCGGAGCTTTATTATCGTCGCCAGGATTTCGCAAATGCGCAGACGCAGTTTGAAATTATCGCGCAACAGAATCCGAATGATGCACTCGCGGAAAAAGCGCTCTTTTTCGCGGCAGAATCAGCGATGTCGAGCATGAGCGAGCACACCCTGGATCGGGCACTCGTTTTGTTCGATCAAGTCGTGCAGAAGAACGGCGCGATGCGCTGGGTCGCGCGCAACGAACAAGCGGTGATCGAGCGCAAGCTTGGGAAACCTAAAGACGCTCTCGCTTTGTATGATGAGGTGTTGAAGAGTGACGCCGGCACATCGGAAAAACGCGAGGCGCTTTGCGGTAAGGGCGACATTTTCTTCGAGGCTGGCGCAGTGGATCCGAGTAGTTATCAACGCGCCATTGAGGCTTACGACCAATTGGCTGCTGACAAGGAGGGATCGATTCATTGGCGTAGCCAGGCGCTCTTTAAAAAAGGCTTATGCCTGGAGAAAAAAGGCGATCGAGCCGGCGCGCTGGCGACGTTCTATAACATTCTGGAAGATCCCGCAGTTGCGGGACGACCAGGTGAGCGCCGCGAGCTGTTCTGGTATTACAAGGCCGGATTCAATGCAGCGCGATTGCTGGAAGAAGATTCGAAGTGGGAATCCGCCGTCGCGATCTATGATAAGCTCGTCGCGGCCGGAGGCGGCCGCAGCGAAGAAGCAAAGGCGCGTCTGAACAACATTCGCCTTGAGCATTTTCTTTGGACTGACTAGAGCATTCCTCGCGGAGGTGGAGGAAGCGGGCTGGCTTAAAATACGAAGTGGGTTGGGAATAAGCCTTGCTTAAATTCCTGGGGGGATCAAAGTCACAACATGGGAAAAGGAACCAGACTGAGTCGCGGGTGCGGCTGGTCGGTCCGATTTGCAATGGGGATCTTCGCCCTTGCATTCTGCATATCAGCATTCGCTGATGATCCAAGCAAGAATGTAGTATCGCTGCCATCGCAGCCACTGCCTGCCAGGGAAACAAAGAAAATTTGTTACGTGGTAGCGGGTGACTCGCGTATTCCGCAGCGATGCGATCGTCTCTCTGCAATTCCGACCACTGCTCAGCACATGGACATTTACGGTAAGCGCCCGGGCGGATTCTAAGACGTCCGACGCTGCTCGCGGGGGATTGCGTGCTGCTGGCACCGCAGCGCGGAGGGAAGATTATTTTTCTGGCCAACTGATCGCTGCAGGTTCAGCCGAACCGCGCGTCGCAATTTGAAAGCGAATTGGCGAAATCGTTTACGCGGACGTCGGACCACTGCCGCTCGTTAGGCAAGATTTTGCTGCCGCGATCACTGCTTTGTCGTCGTTATCTGTCAGCCCCGCGAGGAAACCGCGAATCCGACGGAATGATTGACGCAGAAACAAATCCGCCGCCGAGTGGTCTGGCGATCCTGAATTGCCATTTCGGCCTGCGAATTGAATCTCGCCATCGATGCGGCTCAGCACACACGTCGAAGCAAAAAGATCCATGGCTGCGTTCGCAATACGCTCCTGAACAAGCTGCATGTCCAGAATCGGCTCACGATACGTGATCAACGCGCGATTAACGGCAAAATTAAAATGCCGGATCAACCGGCCGAGTTGTCGCGCGTT
>DASXOI010000320.1:0-1804 GCA_036494375.1 Candidatus Udaeobacter sp. | reverse complement strand
ACCGACGGGCGGCGCCTCGCCATGGCGGAAATTGAACTGGAATTCCCGCGAAGCCACGAATCGGACCTAATTATTCCGACCAAGGCAGTCACCGAATTGCAGCGTCTACTCACCGACGATGGCGACGTGAAGGTCAGCATGAGCAATGGCCAGATTGCATTCGATCTCAACAAGACGCTGCTCGTCTCCAAATTGATCGAAGGCAATTATCCGAACTATCGGCAGGTGATTCCAGGTGAGGCGAAAGAGCGCGTAAAACTCGAGCGCGAAATGTTTTTAAATTCACTGCGGCGCGTTTCGCTTTTGGCCAGCGACAAGTCGCACTCGGTGAAATTAAATTTCAGCAAGAACAATCTCGATATCACCGCGAATACGCCTGAAGTTGGTGAAGCGAAAGAGTCACTGGCCGTGCCCTATAAGGGGCGTGAGCTTTCCATCGCGTTCAATCCGGAGTTTCTAATGGCGCCGCTGCGTGCGCTCACGGAGGACGAAGTGTTCCTCGATCTTATTGACGAGATGAGCCCGGGCGTTGTGAAAATTCAAACGCCATTCCTCTACGTCATAATGCCGATGCGCATCAGCTCCTGAAGCAATTGCTTGGGGCTGTAGCCACCGGCCTGTGGCCGGTTAGCGGGAAATCCTTTCGAACTCACAGAGACGGCCCACAAGGCCGTGGCTACAGTTAAATCGCTTGAGAGTCGGTTATAAAACCCGGCGCTGCGGCATCGCCGATTGCACCATCATCAATTCGGTGACGTTTTCCGGAGTGAGCAAACCAACAAGCTTTTTCATGCGATCCAGCACAGGCACAGCCGGGCAATCGCACTCCTGCATAATACGAAACGCATCCTCGAATCGTGTGCCGGTGGTGACTGTCGGAATATCGCGCCGCATAACGTCGCCGACACGAAGCGTGGGATCGTTTTTGCGCAACGCCGAAATGAGATCGTGACGGGTTAATAATCCCGCGACGTTCCCGGTTTCGTCCATGACCGGAAAATCGTGCTGCGAAGTGGCGAGCAACGCGTCCACCGCTTCTTCGAGCGTCGCATCTGCTGCGAGCGTATGGAATTCGCGTAGCATCGCGCTGGAAACCGGAAACCGACGCGACACATCTTTCATTTGAGCGAGGGCTGCCTCTTGGGACGCCCCGATGTAGACGAACAGCGCGATGAAAATCAGGAATGGGTTCCAGAGCAGTCCGACGAACCCAAACACAAACGCAAATCCCTGCCCAACAGTCGCGGCGACCTGCGTGGCGCGCACATAATTCATACGCGTAGCGAGGAGTGCGCGTAGCACCCGTCCACCGTCCATTGGAAACGCCGGGAGCAGATTAAACAGAAGCAACACAACGTTCATTGTGAATAGGAGATCTGGAATGTTGGTCTCCGCGGTTGGTGGATAATCCCATGAACCACCGCCGATGAATGCACCGAGCGCGATCAGCGCGGTCACAGCCGGACCCGCCGCCGCAATGACAAGTTCCTGCACCGGTTCGTCCGGGATGCGTTCCAATCGCGCCACACCGCCGATGGGCAACAACGTGATGTCAGGCGTGTTGATTCCGAAAGCTTTCCCCGCCAAAGCGTGTCCGAACTCGTGCAACACAACGCACGCAAACAACAACAGAATGAACAAGACCCCGCCGACTGCTGCGGACGAGCCACCCTGCGTATAATAGGCAAATCCAAGCCACGCGATCAGCAGCAGAAATGTGATGTGAATCCGCAATTGGATTCCGGCAACACGAAAGATTGGGATGGACCACCCCATGCGAATTACTGTCCTCTCGGATTCAATA
>DASXOI010000319.1:0-5123 GCA_036494375.1 Candidatus Udaeobacter sp. | reverse complement strand
TGGGTGGGCACGGCTGGCATCTCGGTCGGTAGTGCCATCTTCTTTGACAATGCAGCCTATGTAGGTCTTGGCCACCAACTTTTTCGAATCGACCTCGACGGCACTCTCACTCTCGTTGGCGATTACAGCAGCCTCGGAATCACTAATTTCCACCATAACATCGACCGCGGTAAAGTTGGGATTATCCTGGACGCGAATACCACAACACAGTACAACTCGGTGAACATCGAAGTGGACGCGTCAGGAAGGGTTTTGAAGCAATGGAACCTGGCCAGTATCATCAGCGCAGCCATGAGAGCCGGAGGAGACGATCCCAGCCAATTCGTTTATCCTTCGCCGACCGATTGGTTTCATAACAACGGCGTTACCTATAATCGCGCGGATAACTCCGTGGTCATTTCGAGCCGGGAAAATTTCCTCATATGCCTCGATTATAGTACAAGCGCGATTAAATGGATCCTGGGAGATCCGACGAAAAAGTGGTTCCAATTTCCGTCGCTGAGGAAATTTGCGCTCACCCTCGCCCCCGGCAGCCTGCCACCCATTGGTCAACACTCGCCCTCGATTACCTTTGATCAGGGCTTGATGGTCTTTGATAACGGTAACCAAAGTATTCTTCAGAGTCCTCCAGGAGCTCGCCGCGACTTTGCGAGTCCTCGCAAGTATAGCTTGGACCTGGTAAATAAGGTGGCGACTGAAGTGTGGAACTTCCCAATGAATGAGAGCATCCATTGCCCGTTCTGCTCAAGCGTGTATGAGGATGCGCCGTACAACTATCTAATTGATTACTCAATCGTTCATGCTGGCCTCCCCGGCGTTCCAGTGTTCGCTGAACTCTTAGGCCTGAACGCCGCTGGCGAGACGATTTTTTTCTATCGGTACCCGGCCACGAACTGCGAGAAGATCTATCGCGCCCTCCCCGTTCATCTAGAAAATACGAAGTTTCCGACAGTAGGACCTCAAGCGCTCAATCTCTCGACCAGGGGAGTTGTTTCAGTCGGTGACAACGGTGACAATGTTCTGATTGGTGGCTTCATTATCACCGGGGCCCAACCTAAGACGATAGTGCTTCGCGCGCTGGGGCCATCACTCAGCGGCTTCGGGCTTTCCGATGTGCTCAGCGATCCGGTTCTGAGGGTGTACAACTCTTCGGGCACTCTCATTGCAGCCAACGACAACTGGCAGTCCGATCCGAACCACTCTGTAGTGGAAGCCAACGGCCTCGCACCCGCCAATCCAATAGAATCAGCCACTGCGCAGACCTTGGCGCCCGGCACCTATACTGTGTTAGTCAGGGGAAAACAAGCGACGCCGGGTATTGGCTTGGTCGAACTTTACGATCTGTCGCCGCTCTCCAACTCCAAGTTGAAGAACATAAGCACCCGTGGTTCTGTTGGCACCGGGGATAACGTGCTGATAACCGGGTTTATCATTGGGGATGTCGGGAGCGGCACCTTGGTCGTGCGCGCTCTTGGTCCATCGCTAGCGTCTCACGGCGTAAGCCATCCGCTAAGCGACCCCGTGCTAACAATCTACGATTCAAGCGGCGCTGCAATCGCCACCAATGACAACTGGCACGACAACGTTAACTGGGTCAATGTCCAGAGAAAGGGACTCGCGCCGCCGAACGCATCGGAATCGGCACTTGTGCTTCATCTGCCCGCAGGAAGGTATACTGCCACCGTTAGCGGAGCCAACGGTGCTACGGGTAACGCCTTAGTCGAGGCTTATGCTCTCGATTAGTTGCTTTTTAAGCACAGCAGGTAGTAACACAAACGGCCACAACGGGCCTGAGAGAATTACTAACCAGACTCCAGAGTCGATCAATACTCCGCTTCCAAAGTTCGAGAAGCATTGTGCTTGAGCACCTTAAACCGTGATTTGATATACGAGGTGTCGATCACGTTCTGCGAGGTTCCAACGAATCTTCGCCGAGACCAATCCCGCGGCGGCGGGACCAACAATACGCCGTGAGGGGGTTCAATGCGCTTACTAGCGATACTGACCGGCGAATATAACGTCACCATTGGTTCCGGGGGCGCTTCAGAACAAGACCACTGGCAACCTCAACATAGCCATCGGGACACGGAGGCACTCCAGCAAAACGACGCCAACTTCAACCTCGGCAAGCGCACCTCTACGCTGTTGCTGGTGTGCCATATCCGTTAGGGGCACTTACGCTGGGTTGCAGGTGCTTCGGCGTCTGACGCTTTCCGGCTGGAAGAGGCGTCGGACGCTATTTGTCTATCATAAATCCACACGTTTGAACCGTGGTTTGCGGCCGGTGGCGACATCGCGTGTCTGCGCCTACATTGGCCGGAAAGGAACAAATCCTCTACCGCACGTGTGTCGGAGCAAGTCAGACTGAAATGGAAACTGTACCGTATTTGGATCTTCGAGCGCAGTATCGCACCCTGCGCAATGAAGTGTTGAGCGCGTTTGAGGAGGTTTGCGAGTCGACGAGCTTCGTCCAGGGACCAGCAACCTCAGAATTCGAGGCGAAATTCGCAGCGTATTGCGGAGTTAATCATTGTGTCAGTTTGAACAGCGGCACTAGCGCGCTGCATCTGGCTTTGCGCTCTCTTGATGTCGGTCCGGGAGACGAAGTCGTAACGGTCTCGATGACTTTTATAGCAACGGCATGGGCCATTAGTTACGTCGGCGCCACGCCGGTGTTCGTCGATATTGATCCTGTCCGTCGCACGTTGAACCCGGACAATCTGGAAGCGGCAATCACATCCCGCACAAAAGCAATTATTCCGGTGCATCTGTATGGAATGCCGGCAGAGATGGATCGCATCATGGCCATTGCCGAGCGACATGGGGTGCCGGTGATCGAAGATGCTGCGCAGGCTCACGGCGCAAAATACCGCGACAGGCGCGTGGGCCAGTTTGGAAAAATTGCTTGTTTTAGTTTTTATCCGACTAAAAACCTAGGAGCCTACGGGGAGGGCGGCGCTTTGGTCACAAACGATGACTCCATAGCGCATCGCGCACGTTCTCTCCGCGACCACGCTCAAAGCCAAAAATATTTGCACGACGAAGTCGGATATAACTACCGCATGGACAGCTTTCAAGCGGCTGTGCTCTCGATAAAACTCAAGCACCTCGATGAGTGGAATACGGCTCGCGTTGATTGTGCGCGACAATATACGGAATTGCTAAAGGACTCGTCATACAAGCTGCCTGCACATCTGTCCGATTCGGAGAGCGTCTGGCATTGCTACGTAATTGAAACTGCAGAGCGTGATCGCATCCGCTGTGGGTTGCAGGACGTCGGAATCCAGAGTGCTGTTCATTATCCGGTCCCGGTTCACCTTCAAAAAGCTTACGCGTATCTTGATTATCGATCAGGCGACCTTCCAATAACGGAAGCGCTTTGCGAACGCTGTCTCGCACTTCCGATCTATCCCGAACTCTCGAAAGAAAAAATCTCCCGTGTCGCTTCCGTTCTCCTCGATCTCGAGAACCGATGACGCACCAGCGATTAGCTAAATGCGTTTGTAATCCGCTGTCGATCAGTGACGATCAGAAATGGCAGTGGAACGCGATTATGTTCTCGGCACCCATGAAGAGGAGTTAGCCAGACTCGGCGTTCAACATCGCGTCTGGCGACCGGTTGTGCTGGATTGCTGGCAACGGGCGGGCATCACCGTTGGCAAACGCGTGCTCGATATTGGAGCCGGTCCCGGCTATGCAGCCATCGATTTGGCTGAGATCGTCGGACCGACTGGTGAAGTGGTAGCAGTGGAACGTTCGCAAAATTTCATTCGCGCCCTGGAAACAATCTGCCGCGCTCGTTCGTTCGCGAACATAAAGAGTCACGAAGTGGATTTGATGAAAGGTGATTTGCCGAGCGGTGACTATGATTTCGCATGGTGTCGCTGGGTTGTCTCCTTTGTTAATGACCAGTCGCTGCTGATCGAAAAACTTAGCGGCGTTATGCCAAAAGGCAGCGTCGCCATTTTTCACGAGTACGGTCATTACGAGACGTGGCGATTCCTTCCGCAACTGTCGACACACGAACGTTTCCACGACCACGTGATCGCTACATGGCGAGAGTCCGGCGGCGAACCGGACGCTGCCGTCCAATTACCTGGATTGCTTGAGGAGAAAGGTTTTGTGATTCGCTCCGCAAAACCGCACATCTTTTGCCTCTGCCCGACCGATTACATGTGGCAATGGCCGGTCACGTTCATCGAGACTTATCTCAAGCGCCTGATTGAAATGGGCCGCATTGACCACAAATTTGCCGAGCAGGTTCGCACCGCTCTCGCAAGCACAGAGAAAAACCCGAATGCCCGGATGCTCACACCGCTGGTGGTGGAAATCATCGCGGAAAAATTGTAACCCGAGTCCCGCTATGACACTCCGACAAGACCCAGCCGCTCTGCATCACCTTTCAGCGCGGTGATAACTTGCGCGATCACGTCGTCCAGCGGCATTTCCAAGTGTTCTGCACCGCGTGTGATGTCGTCGCGGTTCACCGCGCGAGCGAATGCCTTATCTTTCATCTTCTTTTTCACCGCCCGGACGTCGACGTCGTGAATGCTTTTTGTCGGGCGCACGAGCGCGACCGCAACGACGAAGCTGCTTAGCTCATCCACTGCATACAAAGTTTTCTCGAGCTGCGTTTCGCGCGAAACGCCTGAGTAATCGGCGTGCGAAAGAATCGCGCGGCATACCTCTTGGCTCCAACCGTTTTCGCGTAGCCAGACGACGCCCACAAACGGGTGGCCTTCTGTGGCGCTGCGTTCCAGATTTGGATGCCGCTCGTAATCCATGTCATGCAATAATCCGACGGCTTCCCAGAGATCGGCGTCTACCCCGCGCGATTGCGCGAAATGCTTCATCGAATCAGCGACTGCATAGCAGTGTTTCCGCAGGCTTTCGGATTGCACCCAATCGCGCAAGATAGCTTGGGCGCGAGCGGCTAGCCTTTCACTCATTTCAATTCAATGAATCGAAACGTTATCGCCCTTTTTGATTTTTGTAGCAAGCCGGACCACGTCCCAGTTCGCCAGACGAATGCAGCCGTGACTCACAGCGCGTCCGATCGAATCAGGATCGTTCGTCCCGTGAAGGCCGATACCTTTCTTGTTAAGCGCAATCCACATCACGCC
>DASXOI010000318.1:0-9856 GCA_036494375.1 Candidatus Udaeobacter sp. | reverse complement strand
GCTTCGCGTTGTAAACGAGGCAAGGCTCGAATGCTTTTTCTCAAAAACTTGCGGAGATCGTTTAATACAAATGCTTCTGCGCCGTCGCGGCGCGGAGTCTGTGATTCCTGGACTACTCGTTGTTCATAGCGCTCTCGCGCTCGGGAATAAGCCTGACGCCGCCGCAATCGGTCGATGGCACGCCGCCGTGCAATAGTTACCATCCACCCGAGGGGCTTCCCGGCCTTGGCTGAATAACGGCCCGCTTCCTCCCAAACTTGAATGAAGATTTCCTGCAACACGTCGTCGGCTTCGGCTTCTTCATGGACAACGCCGTCGATGGTGGCTCGCAGTCTTTTGCTGTGCCGGCCGTACAACTCAGCAAGAGCGTCATGACGCCGCGAGGAAATACGTTTCATCAGCACTTCATCTGGTACTGATGCGACCGCAGACTGATCGAGAGTATCGCTGATCATACGCGACAGTGCTGCATTCGCAGCGTTGGTTCAGGCAGGCGACGTTCGCGTTTGTTAGGCGAATGGTGACTCCAACGCCTTTTAACCGAACCAGAAGCAACCGGTGAAGTCGCATAACGCCATTGATGCGGCGTAGACAGGCATCCCAACGTGGGACAGCACACCTTGAATTTTCCTCCGGGTAAACGGCGAATGTCCACCTGTCGACCCTTAAATTTTCTCCCGCAAAGAACGCAGACTCGCTGGTCGTCGAGGGAATTCCAGCTCCTGAAACAGTCGCCTGCGCGCAAGATCGAGAGCCGATCATCGAGATTGAGATGGGCTATCATATGCAACGAGCAGTCTGCCCATCACATCGAAACACACAATCGGAGCGCGGGCTGATTGTGTCGTAGGACAAAATCCTACGATATCCTTGCTACCGATTCGACGGTCAGAGATGGCCGCTACACGGAGATCAAATCCAAAAACCTGCCGGGATCACCGCGTTTTTGGGAATCACGACGATGCCGTCACGAATGAAATAATTAACTGCGTCCAGATTTTGCGATTTGCCTTCCGGTGTAATCACGACGCCATCGCCGATACGCGCGTTCTTGTCGATGATCGCACGATCGATCACACAATTTTTCCCAACGCCCATGGCTGGCTGCGAGGAATCAGGCAGGCCGAGTTCAAAGTAATCCGCACCCATCACGATGCTGTTGCGGATGGTGGCGCCGCTTTGAATGACGCTGCGTATGCCAATCACGCTGCGCTCCAGATGCGCGTCCGAGATGATACAGCCATCGGAAATAATCGCCTGCCGCAGGGTTGCGCCGTTAATTTTGCTACCCGGCAAAAAACGCGGATGCGTGTAGATCGGAGAGTCGGGCTCAAAGAAACTATATTCTGGCACCACATCAGTCAGATCGAGATTAGCCTCGTAAAAAGCGCGGATCGTTCCGATGTCTTCCCAATAACCTTTGAAGATAAACGCGCTGACGTGCCGATCTTTAATCGACGTCGGAATAATGTGTTTGCCGAAATCGAACAGGTCGCTCTCCAACGATTCGATGAGAACGTTCCGGTTGAAAACGTAAATGCCCATTGACGCCTGAAATAATTCGTCGTCTTCATTCGCACCGATGGTGCGGAGCAATTCCGGGCTCATCTTCATTTCCTGCACACCAGATTGGTCGGACGGTTTCTCTATGAACCCGGTGATCCGCCGGTCCACGCCGCTCTGCATGATGCCAAACTCAACCACCTGATGCCGCGCCACGGGTTTGGTGGCCAATGTGATGTCCGCGCCAAGCCGGATGTGCTGATGCAATAGCGCTCGAAAATCCATCCGGTAGAGCTGGTCGCCGCTTAGGATCAGGTAATAATCATACGGGTGCTCAAGGAAGTAGCGCATGTTTTGCCTCACCGCGTCGGCGGTTCCCTGGTACCATTGCGAACCCTCGGGCGTTTGTTGCGCGGCGAGAATGTCTACAAAGCTGCGGGAAAAATTATCGAATTTGTAGCTCGCCTGGATGTGCCGATGTAGCGACATGCTATTGAACTGCGTAAGCAGATAAATCGAGCGCAGTCCTGAGTTAAGGCAGTTGCTAATTGAAATATCGACGATCCGATACTTGCCTCCGATCGGGACCGCGGGCTTGGCACGGTCTTTGGTTAACGGAAACAAACGCGTGCCTGCGCCGCCGCCCATGATGATGCCGAGAGTTCGCTGCAATGTGCCCGGCGGCAACGCCCCGGGCGTCTTTTCAGTTGCACTTTGCAGAAGCTTTTTGCGGTCTCCCTGAGCTCGCATTGTGAATAATGAATAACCCAGCATCTACGCTTTTGCGGCAAAATTTTTGAAGTCCCAGAATGCGCGGGGTCTCACTGTTGCGGCTGAGAACGGCCGCAATTACAGTCGACAATCATGTGTGGAATTGTTGGCTATGTGGGGCGTACGCACGCGACGCCGATTTTACTGGACGGGTTACGCCGCCTCGAATATCGGGGCTACGATTCAGCGGGACTCGCCGTCATCGATGCCGGACAGCTCGAGACCCGCAAATGCGCGGGACGCATCGCCGCGCTCACAAAGTTGGTCAAAAAGGAACCGGTATCAGGTTCGTTAGGCATAAGCCATACGCGCTGGGCGACGCACGGCGGGGTGAACGACGAAAATGCGCATCCACATTTTGACGCGAGCGGAAGGCTGGCGCTGGTTCACAATGGCGTCATCGAAAATTATCAGGCACTAAAGGATGAGCTCGTCCGTGGTGGCGATACGAAATTTCGCTCCGACACGGACACGGAGGTGCTCGCGCATCTAATCGGGAAATTGTACGATGATTCATGCGCCAGCACGACGGACGCGCCCGGAAAGAAGGCCCGTCTTTTCGATGCTGTTCGCGCTGCACTTCGGCAAGTGATCGGCACGTACGGCATCGCTCTGGTTCACGCAGATGTGCCGGATTTCATGATCGGCGCACGCCGCGGAAGCCCGCTGGTGCTGGGAGTAGGAAACGGTGAAAATTTTCTGGCCAGTGATGTCAGCGCGATCGTCGCTTACACGCGCGACGCAGTTTATTTAAATGACTTCGACGTTGTCGCGGTCGGACCCGATAAATTCGAGATTAGTTCGCTTGCCGGCGATAGCAGCGAGCATCCGGTCAGCAAAGTCGATTTCACAGCCGAAGATGTGGGCAAAGGGGATTATCCCCATTACATGCTCAAGGAAATCTTTGAGCAGCCGAACACCGTTCGAGACGCGATGCGCGGGCGCCTTAACGCTGAAGAATCGACCGCAAAATTAGGCGGACTGAACATGATGCCGGCGCAATTGCGTGATGTCGGACGAATCGTTCTCACCGGATGCGGCACCGCACTGCACGCCGCAAGAGTCGGCGAATATTTGATTGAGCGCATGGCGAGCATCCCAACCGAAGTGGATTACGCCAGCGAGTTTCGCCATCGCAACACACCGATGACGCCCGAGACGCTAGTCTTCGCCATCAGCCAGAGCGGCGAAACGGCGGATACGCTCGGCGCGTTGCGCGAGAGCCGACGCAAAGGTTTTCGGACCCTTGGAATTTGCAACAACGTCGCAAGCACGATCGCCCGTGAAAGCGATGGCGGCGTTTACATGCACGCGGGGCCGGAGATTGGCGTCGCGGCCACTAAATCATTTACCTCACAACTCACTATCCTTACGCTGCTCGCATTGCTCTTCGGACGGATGCGAAATCTCGCAACCGCGGGGGGGACCCAGGTTATCGAAGCGCTACAGGCGTTGCCCGGACAGATTGAAACGGTCCTGGCGCTGAACGATCAGGTGAAAGAAATCGCCGGCAGATATGCGGATGTAAACGGTTTCCTATTTTTCGGCCGGCAATTCAATTTCCCGCTCGCTCTCGAAGGTGCGCTCAAGATGAAGGAGATCACGTACCTTTTCGCCGAAGGCCATCCGAGCGCGGAGCTCAAGCACGGTATTATTGCACTGATCCGACCTGATTTGCCCTCGGTCTTCATTGCACCTGATGATTCAGTGTTTTCAAAAAACCTGAACAACATCGAGCAGGTGAAAGCTCGTAAAGGCCCGATCATTGCGCTGACAAGCGGCAACTGCATGAAACATCTCAAAGGTATCGCTAACGAAGTCATCGTCCTGCCGGAAGCGCCTGATTACGTGATGCCGATTCTGGCAGTCATCCCACTCCAGCTCCTGGCGTATCATGTTGCTGTCGCACTCGGCCGCGACGTCGATAAACCGCGCAACCTTGCCAAGAGCGTGACGGTAGAATGATTCATTCGAGGGAGCAGCGCGCCTTGGCTTGCTGTTAGCGAGGATCGCATCGCGAACTGTTCGAGCGCGCAGCAGCCGGAATGTGTTGTGCTGGACAAAAGAGACCGAGATTTTCCAAACTATGTCGCAGCCAAATGAGTACAGCGACTGCGACTAAACGGTGGAAAGGCTTGCTTGCATCGTTAATCCTTTCAGGCGCCGGTCAATTTCTCGCCGGCGCTCGCCGTCGTGGCATCATCTGGTTTGGAATTGTATGCGCGCTACCCCTGTTTCTTCTGGGTATTTACACTTCGCCATTAGTGCCCGCGAAAGCGGCAATTCCTCTCTTGGGTGTCAACATGATTGTTTGGCTGGCGATGTTGTACGACTCACACCGTCCAATTCGTCGATTGCGTTGGTGGGGTTGGGTTATTTTAATCGTTCTTTCGTTCGCAGTTTCCGACACGTATTCACGCCTCGCGCATCGTTTGTTTCATGTTTATCGCGTACCCACAATCGCCATGACACCGACCATCAGTAATGGCGACGAGGTAATAATCTGCCGCTTCGCTTATTGGTTTCGCGAACCGCACCGGGGAGACCTAATTGCGTTCGAAACAAGTGGAATCAAAAGCATACCCGAAGGTCAGGCAGCAAAAGACGTATTGTTTGTCAAACGCCTGGTCGGTTTACCCAACGATATTGTCGAGATCGGCGGCGGCAGTATCTCGGTAAACAAGACCAAAATCGAATTCGGCAACCTGAGTCACCCGATTGAATATCGAAATATCCAACGTGGAAGCTTGCCGCGAGAAGTTGAGTCGTATCCAGTCCCGCCTGGTGAATATTTCCTTCTCGGCGATAACTCAGCGAATAGTTACGACAGCAGATATTGGGGCACAATCCGTCGGTCTGCGATCTACGGAAAGGTCACGAAAATTTATTGGCCCTGGAACCGAATGTCGGCGCCGCGGTGACCGGGAAAGGAACGAACTCAAACGCAATTAACCAGAAATTCATCGGCGCATGATGTGAATGGCAAGAATGCGGCTTTGATGCCGCGCGAGCAGATAATCGACAAAATCGCCAATGATTGAGTTTGGCTTATTGCCCTGCTTCGTCACAACGCGGCAAATCAGGGTGCGGCTACGTCCGTGCCATTCCAGATTAATGGCGCCGTGCGCCGTTTCGCTATGGATTTTTGCCCAGCCTTGTGGACGCCCCGGGCGCTGGTGTTCACTGGGAATCAGTTTAAACCGTCCGAGTTGAGGATCGGTCATGATCTTTTCCCGCAGCGATCCGGTCCCGGTCGCAATTACCTGAATTACGGTTTGCATTCCACTGCTTAGGTTCAGCAGGAAACAGTTTCTTTTGCAATGTTCTTTAGCTGGTAGGGCGCGACCGCCGGGCGCGCCGGACATGCCTATTTTTCGAGCAGCGAGCGATACATGACATACACGTCGACGTATCCTTTATTGGGATGGCTGAAGGCATTCGCCAACGTGCCAACAATTTCGAAGCCGAGGTCCTGCCAAAGACGGATCGCCGCGATATTCGTGGAAATCACATAATTGAATTGCATCGCTCGAAAGCCGAGCCGGCGCGCTTCGCTTAGGCAATGCTCGGCCATGGTGCGACCGATCCCCTGCCCCCGAACGCTCGCTGGAACCATGAATCCTGCGTTGGCGACGTGCGACCCGCGACCGGATTGGTTAGGCCGCAGGATATAGGTGCCAGTTATCACGTGACTCTGCTTTGCTGTAGGAGACAACCTTGCCGTCCCCGGGTAGCTGTCAGCTTCCCCTACAAATTCTCCGTCAATTTGCGCTACGTACGTGTGGTTGCCAGGCGCAAACCAGTACGCCAGCCCATCCTCGCGCGAGATGTTCGGGTCCAACGCGTATGTATCTCCTGCTGCAACGACGTTGTGGAAAATATTCCAAACCGCGTCGCGATCAGCGTCGGTGGCCGGCCGAATCTTCATTGCCGCTAACGAAACATGACCAACCGATTCGGTTGGTGCAGCGTATATTTGGGAAGTGCAAACAACCGGAATTTCACTCACCGAGTTTCATTTGTGACCCAGGATCGGCGGTTTGCGCTTTTATCATCTTGTTCGAAACGTCACTGGAACCGTCGCTTGCCATCCCTGGCTGGGAGCAGACTTCCATTGCCGAAGCGTTTTTATCGCCGCCTGGTCGAAGTACGAGTTTCCTGTCGATGAGACAATGCGAATATCCGTAACGTTCCCTTGCCCATCAAAAGTTAAACGGAAACGGCCGGTCCCCATCTGCCCAGGCAGAGATTGACCCGGCGGAAATGACGGCGCAGGCGCGTACAGCAATCGTGGCTTCGGCGTAGAATGCGGCGTCGGACTCTTTTCGGCCAGTTGCGACCACCGTGCCTCAGTATTGGCTTTAACTCGCGCCAACATTGAGTCTAATGCTGCGACGGGTCGAGCGATGGTTTTCTCTCCAGCCGATGTGACGATGCCGACAACATCGCCATTCTCATTTACGATCGGCGATCCAACCGAACTCGCGGCAGTTGTCCCCGTAATTTCCAATCGTTCGGACGAATGCGCAGTGATGGTTGTTTCCCGCGCATTACCCTCGTTTCCAGCCAATGCACTGCCGACCACTGCGACCTTTGCGCCTTTCGAGAGTTCGCCGGTCTTAGTCAGGTCAAGAAATCTTAAAAGTTTCTGGGGCTTGATGTCGGCCTTGAGCACCGCCAAATCCGTCGACTTCGAAACGGTGAGAACTCCGTCCACGTTGTAAACTCCGCCGTCCGCCGTCTTCGCGACGGCGTTAACGCCGCCTTCAACTGCATGCGCAGTGGTAACGAATCTGCCGTCTGCCGAAATAAAAAAACCGCTCTCCGTCCGCAACAAATTCCCTTTTGAATCGAAGATGCTCACCCAAATCACCGAAGGCCGGACTTTGGCTTCGAGATCTGCTAATTCGGACGATGGAGTTTGGCCGGAAGTCGCCTGAGGCGACTGATCCACCGGCGCAGCCGCCGGCGATTGCGTTTGTTGCGCGAGCAATGATTCACTGAGGACGTGAGTCGCCGTATGCGCCGAAGTTACAAAGACGGCAATGCAAAACGCATATCGGTGGGAGAGCAGAACGTTTCTCATCACAATCTACAGGATTACAGTGTGGAATACGGATGCCAGTTTAATCAAGCCGGCAAAATTTGAACAAGGAACGACGGCTTCCCAGCCGTCGCGTTCCCGTCGACGGTTAGGAAACCGTCGCTGCTCGAAGCGAAGCAGCCTGGCGCTAATGCCGCTTGAAATACTGAACCGCGCGTTCGTGTTTCTTCGCTGCAGCCTTGCTATTGAACGTGCCAAGATTTTTTCGTTTGCCCGTTCCCGAATCTTTCTTGCGGGAATACAGCCGATACTTGCCAGATTTCAGTTTCCTAATCAAAACATTCCCTCGGCGCTGTGGTAACGACGATGCACATCTTAATTGGATCAACACGATGACAACCACGGTCCCGCGCGTTCTTGTCCACTGACGCCGGGCCGCTTATTGTCTTTCTTCACGTGGGGCTTACCCTCATTCCCACCCACTTTTTGCGCACAGTTGTAGGGATGATGACTTCTTTCCATGTACCAGGTTTGAAAACCCATCGCTTGAATGCGCT
The DNA here is from genome assembly GCA_036494375.1 of Candidatus Udaeobacter sp. Classification (GTDB taxonomy): domain Bacteria; phylum Verrucomicrobiota; class Verrucomicrobiia; order Chthoniobacterales; family UBA10450; genus Udaeobacter. Next base: position 1,981 of record DASXOI010000318.1, on the reverse strand, counting down.
TGTGCTGGCACCATCGAGTTTTGCTGATCCAGTCGATTTTATTATAGAGACTTGACTGACTCGACCTGTGTTCAGATCGACATTGAGTCGGTAGAGTCCGTCCCCTTGAATATCTCGCGTCCACGTAACGGGATCACGCGACCGTGTCCCATAGGGATATCGTGGGTGAGGCGCAAACACTGCGTCATGCAAGCATAACGCGTTCGGATGACGAACGCCCTTAGCGTCAACTGCATAGCCGATGCCGACGGGCATGGCAATGTACGGCACTGGTTCACTGCCTCTGGCGGAGAAAGCGATCAATGTCATCGCGATCATAGTTGTGACTGTTTTCATTTTTTTCTTTCTTCGTCGAGGACCTAACGAGAACAAATAAGCAACGGTCCACGACGGCGCACATTGCTCCTTACTGAGGTGTGGAAGTCATTGGCGGCATGAAAGGCTTTAGCGCGATCATAGCAAGCGCTACACAGTAGTTTGGATTTGAGATGCTTTTCTGCTTCGCCCGTCCATTCGCCGCCCGATATTCAAACCCGCTGGTTGTCACTCTGCGCACCACGCGTCTGGTCGCGGATTGTCCGCGTCTCCTGCCGAAAGAAACCGACACGTTTCCCTCGGACAAGCTTGGCAGGATATGCTGACAAACGAATGTCTCCTGCTGAAGTCCGTGCTCTGGGCAATTAATGCTGCCGACGGTCTTTGCCATGCGACGAAGCGAAACATCGAAGGAGAATTAAACCGTATTTTGCAGTCTATTTCGGGACGTCGCTTTGAATAACAGCGCGAGCAGCCCAGTGAGAATTGCAAGATTCGTGGCGAGATGGCTTGGGAAACTCCAGTGTTGGCTGGCGTGACCGAAACAGCCGCATGTGATGTCGAGTCCGCGAACTTTGGCAGCAGTGATGGCGAGGGTGAATACCACAATTGACGCACTCAAAATAGAAAGAGCGCCGCGATACAAGAAGCGAAACACAAGCCCGAGCGCGCAGAAAATTTCGAGCCACGGAAGAAAAAACGCGAGCGCGACACTGACGGGCCACGGCAGAAGTTTGAAATTGTCGATGTCGCTGGCGAACTGAACCGGATCAATTGCCTTGACCACTCCGGCGTAAATAAAAACGCCGGCGAGGCCGAAGTCGAGAATTCTCCAGAGAAAACAGCTAACGCCGAACGCTGAACGCCGAACGCCCAATGTTGAACGTTCCGACGGTTCGAGGTTGGATGTTGGACGTTGAGCGTTCGGCGTTTGGTTCATTTGTTCTTCTTGAGCCACTCTTCCCAGCCACCTTCCAGCACGAACACGTCGGAGAGCTGCGCTTCCTTGCGCAGGCGACGGGCTACTTCCCGGCTGGCGTTACAGCTTAGGCTGCTGCAATAGACGACGACTTTTTTGCCGGGAGCCCAAACCGCCAGAAATTGCGGAAGCAATTCGTTCCACCGGTCTTCATTCAACGAGATCGCGCCGGGTACGTGATCCTTCGCGAAATCGTCGTCCGGCCGTGCATCGACCCAGATCGCAGTGCCGCCCCATTCACGCGCCTGCTCGACGGTGACCATTTCCGATGGCGCAATGGCAGAGCGCCACGAAATCTTGTCACGGAAATAAATCGCCTCGCCGACCGCAGGAAGAAGTGCCAAGGCTGCCAAAATAACAGCCTGCGCGACCAGCGAAGATTTCAATTATTTCCCGATTGTTGTAGCCACCGACCCTGGCCGGTCCGAGTTCTATTTATTGAACCTGCGGTGCGTTGGTGACTCGCGCAGTGGCGTAAAAGACTTTCTGTGAATCTTCAGGCTGAATCGTCAGCATCGATGCGACCACTTTGCTCGTGTCCTGTGGTTTGACGTCGATTTTGAACTCGCCTTTACCAGCTTCCTGCACTTTGGCTTCAAAATCCGGAGTGGAAGACGTCACCTTCAGGTGTTTGACCGTAAAATCTTTCCCGACTTTTACGTTAATCGTCTTTGTCTCGGGTTTGTC
>DASXOI010000317.1:0-4866 GCA_036494375.1 Candidatus Udaeobacter sp. | reverse complement strand
TCGCCCATATTTCCGAACACCATCGTCTGAATGTTCACCGCTGTTCCCCACTCGTGTGGGATGCCGTATCTCCGACGATAAACGATGGCGCGGTCGTTCATCCATGAGCCGAATACGGCGCCGATCGCGCCCCAGAGTTGTTCGTTCGGATCCTGAGGAAAAGATTTTCCGGCGCGCTCGTTAATCAAAGCCTTGAACCGCTGCACAAGCTCTTTGAGATCGGCGACGGTCAATCGCACATCGGGGAAGTCGTGTTTTCCGTAGCGCTTGTCCTTCAAGGCTTCGATCACTGCTTCGAATGGCTCATGGTCTTCGCCCGGCCGTTTTTGCACGCCCATCACCACGTCGCCATACATCTGAAGGAATCGCCGGTAGGAATCCCAGGCAAACCTCGCGTTCTTCGTTTTCTTTGCGACGATCTCTACCACTTCATCGTTCATCCCGAGATTGAGAATCGTGTCCATCATTCCCGGCATCGAATCGCGAGCGCCAGAGCGCACGGACACCAGCAGAGGCCGTTCCTGGTCGCCGAACTTTTTTCCGGTGGATTTTTCGATCTTGGCTGTAGCGGTTGCGACTTGGGCCGCCAGTTGCCTGGGATAAGCGCGATTGTGATCGTAGAAATAACTGCAAACCTCAGTGGTAATAGTGAATCCCGGCGGAACTGGCAGGCCGATCCGCGTCATCTCGTGCAGGTTCGCGCCTTTGCCGCCCAGCAACACTTTCATCGTGCCTCTTCCATCAGCGTGGCCATCCCCGAAGTAATAAACGTAACCCGCCGCGCGCGTTCTCTTCCCATCGGCAGCTTTACGCGATCTGAACGGCGTCGGCTTGCTCGCGCGTTGAAGTCGTTTTTGAATCTTAGATCTTCGTTTTGTGGCCATAATTTGCAGCGGCGGGGGCCGCTCGAATGACGAAGCGCCAAACTAAATTCGGGTATCGGGATGTCAACGGATACGGCAGAGTTGGATCGTCTTGTCCTCAAGACGATGGCAGCTGGATCATTAAAGGTGCAAATATCAGCCAGCGAACCCGCGGCCCCTAATGCCAACGCGTTGAGGACAACGCGTTCACCTTTTGCAGAGGTTAAGCTGGCGCGGTTTCGCCGTTCGTAAGAACTTCGGCAATTATCGCCGTGAATTCGTCAACGCCCGTGCTAGGCACGATGATGCTGTTGCGGCGGCCGTGAGCTTCCTCGGTGATACGCAAAAACCTGCCGCGCTCATTTTCCCGGAGCTCGACATAGAAGTGCTTGCGCTCGATCTGCAGTTCTTTCGCCTCGATGATGTTGTCCATTTTGCCTTAAGGGCGCCGAGTTTAGGCAGTCGAACTCTGAAAGGGAAGAAAAATCGGTGGCTCTTGAGGGGAATTTGTTGCCGGTCGCTGCTGGCTAGAACGGGGGTAATTGAGGGCTGTGGACCGCTCTCAGTCATGCACGGCGGTTTGCTGTGGTGCCCGCTCCACCTAGACTCTGGTGCGCGTTTGATCCTGCGCTCACGACCATGCCTCATTCCATCGATCCTGGTTCGTATCGATCACCCGACCCGCAGCGATCCGCCGTCCCGCTGCCGATCGAAACCGAGCTCAAGACCCACGATCCATACGCTGCGTTCCGCTTCGGAGATTTCTCTCTGTTTACAGTCGGCAATTTACTGTCGATTACCGGGCGATTGATGCTCGCGATAGCGGTGGAATGGGAGATTTATGCCCGGACGCACTCTGCCACTGCGCTCGGGCTTGTTGGGTTAGCAATCGCGGTCCCAGTAGTTACGCTTTCCCTGCCAGCCGGCCATTTGGCGGATCGGCTTAGCCGCAAGCATATCATCCTTTGGGCGCAGGTCTTTAGCGGGTTTATGTCGCTGACTCTTGCTCTGGTTTCCTGGAAGCATCTTTCCATTCCCCAAATCGCGCCGTTGCGTGAGGGTAATCGCGCTCTGGCGGCTGTTGCCGCGCTATTCGAGCGCCATCATCCAATATTTCAATTCGATGACGCCTCAGTGCCACTGATTTACCTAATTCTTTTCATCGGAGCGTCGGCGCGCACATTCAGTTGGGCTGCTCGCAGCTCGTTTTTTCCTACCTTGGTTCCGCGTGACGCATTCGCGAACGCGGTCACGTGGAATAATAGCATTTTCCAAATTGGATCTGTGGTTGGTCCGGCTCTCAGCGGGTTCCTGGTTGCGTACGTCGGGTTTTCGTTCGTGTATCTGCTGGATGCGCTCTGCGCGTCCGCATTTTTTCTGATGGTTCTGCGCATCCGCCGGAGCACGCAAAAGAGAGATCAGAGCGACGCGAGCACGTGGAAAAGTCTGATGGCCGGGCTGCGATTTGTGTTCAGCAGAAAAGTGATCCTGGCCACGATTACCCTCGATTTGTTTGCTGTTTTACTGGGCGGCGCGACGGCTTTGATGCCGATTTTTGCGGACCAAATTCTTCACTGCGGGCCGGTGGGTCTCGGCTGGATGCGTGCGATGCCGGCCATCGGCGCGTTTGTGGTGGCGATGCTCATTGCGCATTTGCCGCCGATGAAACATGCCGGCAAAGCCTTGCTGTGGTGCGTGACTGGCTTCGGCGCCGCGACAATTCTATTCGGATTGTCGAAAGTATTCTGGTTATCACTCGGCGTGCTTTTTCTCATCGGAGCGTTCGACAGCGTGAGCGTGATCATCCGCGGGTCGATCGTGCAATTGATGACGCCGGATGAAATGCGCGGCCGCGTTTCATCGGTAAACAACATTTTCATCGGCACATCGAACGAGTTCGGCGCGCTGGAATCGGGATTGACGGCTGCGCTGTTTGGGCCGGTCATTTCGGTCGTTGCAGGAGGGATCGGAACGATTCTCGTCGTGCTGGGCGTTGGATTGCGGTGGCCGGAGACGCGAAGAATCGGCGCGCTGGATCGGACTCTCCGCTGAATGTCAAGCAACGACGGGTTCCCAGCCGTCGCTCCTTGGATCGGAATCAGAATGTGCCATGCAACGAAATCGTCCCGTACGGGGCGCCGCCGTCCTGATGGTAGCGCACCTCAGCACGGTAGAAATCGAAATCCCGGTACGGCTGGTAGCCAACCTCACCGGTGAACGTGACAATCGGCGAAATCTTCCAGTCAAAACCAGCGCCAGTTCGAATCTCGCTGTACGTTACCACTGCATGGTTGAGGCGCGGAATTCCATGCGAATCGCCAAACGCGTCGTCGGTGCGGAAAGTGGCCTCGGTGATGGTTGCTCCAGCATAGAGCGAAACATTGCGAGTCATTTCATACTGCAGGCGCGGCGTCGGTAAGACAGCATCCAGCAGCCATTGTGGCCCCAATTTCCAGCGAAGACCTACGGCGGGAATTACAGGATACCTCCGTTCGACATCGACGCTTACGCCGAGGATCAGCTGCACGTTAGGACTGAAAATGTAAGTGCCGCCGATGACAAAAGGCATGTTGAAATCATCCCAAAACAAATGACCGAGGCCTGAATTATACAGGCCAGGCTGAGTTTCCGCTCGGATGAGAATGGAATCGGATAACTGCGTATCGAGTCCGATGACCGTACTGAACGACTGCAATGTATTGGGCAGAGCGGCGCCATCTGGAAGACCAAATGAGAACCGCTCCCACTGTGCGCCTAGTCGCAGAACACCAAGTTTGAATCGCGGAGTCAATACCGCGCGAATCTCCGAATCGATCTCATCAAAATCATTGACGTGTTTGCCCCCGCGTTCGACGTCCCCTTCGCCAACATACGTGAGGTCGGCAGAAAACTCGCCCGACAGAGGCCAAAAACCGTTGCTTTCCTCGCAGAGACCCGTCCTGACAAAGAAAATCAGTGCGGCGAAGATCAGAACATGTGGTCGCAGCCGGGATATTTTCATTCGTTCACCGGCCGCCGGTCTCACGGCGAAAAAGAGTAACAGCTTTGGTGACATTCTTCATCATCACTGATTCCGAACCCAGCCGTTCTACACCACGGAGGGATGCTAGCGTCGCAGAAGAGATCATGTCGCCACGCCAAACGAGCGTGGAAGGTTTTCCGTCGACCGTAACCGGCCACAACTGATGAAGCGTGAGACCGACATAGTAACCGCCGCTGGCATAGTAAAGGACGTCGGCGGATTGATAAGTGCCGCCGGCTCCGCCGCGGCTGTAAGACGCTCCCAACGTCACAACGCCGTGGTCATCAGCGTCGAGAAGTTCCCAGTAAAGCTCCGATGGGAGCGAACCAGCGCCGCGTCCGATAGCGGTGGCTCCAAGCAGTCCCGAGAATTGTTGGCGAATCTTTCCTTGGTCGCGCAACAAACCGTTCACTTCATCACTCGCACGAACAGATGGACCGGCATGATCGTATGGCGGTTCTGCCGCCATTCCTCCGGATACAAAGCTTTTCGTTCGTGCGGTCAGCACATCTGTCCAGAACGCCGCGACTGCCGGAGGTATAACGCCTCCTCCCCCGCCTGCCGGCGCAGCAGAAAACCGCTTTGCCTCATCCTTGCTGATCTGGAGTTCGGGGCTGAGTTTCTGGGTCGCGTTCACGAACGAACGCACGGAGGCATTGTCCGGCGCGTTCTTCAGTCTCTCAAAACTAGACGGTCCCGGATTTGATGTCAGGTCCGAGTGCAGGAACACCTTCAGCTCGCGATATTTCGCCGGGTTCCAACGGCGCAATGCCTCTATTTGCTGCGCAGGAGAGCCCGGCGCGACATAGCAGCTCTGGATGGCGAGAAAACGCGAATTCCTCATCGGCGGCCCGTGCGCCGTTTTCACGTCGCCTTTTGCCAGTTGCGCCAGGTCGACTTTGTCGAAGATTGAGAACGAAGCGAGTTCGGAGACAGGATCGGCGTACGCGCTTCTCAGGCCGGCAATCGATATCAAGGAAA
>DASXOI010000316.1:0-5382 GCA_036494375.1 Candidatus Udaeobacter sp. | reverse complement strand
TCCGTGGGGGACCCTCGCGCGGCAAAATTGGGAAGATAAGTTCGGTTATGGCAGCATAGACCGGTCAGCGATCGAAGGTTCGTTGGGCTACGGCGGGATAGCTCGCGACGCGCTGGATAAGGGCGAATATGACAATCCGACAGACGCTCTTATTGGAACCGGGTCTGCCACGGCACAACAGATTTCGGACTATGAGAAGAATGTTGGCGGTTTGGGCGGGAAGGGCGGGAGAGCCCTAACCAAAAACGATCTCGAAGACGTTATGCAGAAATACTGGGGCAAATAACCTAATGTTCCAGTCCTGCTTCTTTCCGCATCCGTTCTTCGATGAGCTTTTGTTCGGCGACAGAATCTCTTTTAACAGAATCAGCCTTTTTCCTAAGACCGGCAGCCTTTTCGCCAGCTTCCCGCGCAAGCCGATCAGCTTCCGAAGCTTCGTCTTCCGCCTGGCGTTGTACCGCAAGAGCATTGTCCAAGAGATTACCGGAGCCCACGTTGTGAAAAATTCGTTCCCACTCGGCATCCGCTTCTTTGACCTTTTCTTTGGCCTTAGTCGCCGCCTCACGCATTTTCCCGGCGTTTTCTTCAGCTATCTGCGCAGTTTGTTCTGCTTTATATTGCTCGTAATTCAGACCGCGAACCCGATTAACCATGTCAGCCTCTTTGAGCGCGCGCTGCGCTACCGCAGGATCAGTCTTCGGGCCTGTCGCGGCGAGTTGATCGTGCAGCGATTCATGATTAGTCTGCGTCGCTTGAATCTGTTGCTCGGAGAAACCCATCCGACGCATCAAATCTTCTTGGCTTTCGGCTTCACTATGTGACACGACCGCAACCGCGATCGCCATGCCAAAGATAAGCGTTTTCATCCCTGTATTTAGAGCAACCAACATGCCACCATTGAAATAATGCAAGCTCTAGTCGGACGTTGCGGATTCGAGGATGCCACTTTCCCGGTTCCCGGGAAAAGTGAATGGGGAATGGATACTCTCACCCGTAGGATGACAGGCCATGTTTCACTCTTATCGGACTACGTCACGACGATTCAGCAGGGAGATACTTATCTTTGGGCGGGCGCGGTCTTCTACTTGCAAACGTGGGACGTCGATAGCTCGACTCCATTCGCCACAGTTACGCTCAATTATAAGGGATTGATTCATGGCACGCCCAAAATCGAGGTCGATACAACTGTCGAGTTATCTACCGGAAGCGTTTCGAAAGACTACAGTACCGAAAACGATGGGAAAGGGCGCATCTATCGGATTGAGCCTCTTTGGAAGTTTTCCTACGAAGAGCCCAATGGGGTTGAGACGGACACTATTGTTTCAACGCGTAATGTTTATACCACTGGCGCGGTGATGCAATTCACCTATCGGGCGCTAACCAGTCATTACCGCTACATCAGCCTTGGCCCGCCATCTGGTCCGAGCTTCGGCGTAGTGCAGGGCTTCTTCGATCCTCAGGTTGAGAATCAACGGATTGTTACTTCGGACGGATCGGTTTATGGGCCAGATCGGGCGGTGTTTTTTGATTTATCGCTTAATTTTACCGCCAAAGTTATCTCGTTTTCGAGCCGACCGGTTTTCGGAAGTCCATACTTTGAATGTGAAGAAGTAGTTACGATGCGACCCAATGTGGAAGCTTGAAACAAAGTGGGGCCCTAAAAAGCTTCGGGAATTGCTGCAAGCGATCATCGCGCAGATTAACGCCATTACTCCGGTCGCAGGACCTGGCATCAGCATCGATTACACACAGGGCGCTATGATTATGACGGATGTCCCATCCGGAAAGCCGCCTACCGGGCCGTCCGCGACGCCATCCGGGAAATCCTTCGACATTTACGGTTCACTCAACGGCGCGCCGGCGGTCTACCACGTCCTAACGAGCGCCGATCCAACGCCGATAACGTGAGCCGCATAGCTTACCCGGTCGGAAATACATCTGTTCGTGACCGCGCATATTGGCCGACGGTTTTGCGAAGCCAAATCACCGTGGCTGACATAGGCGAAGATCCGAACAACCTGATCAATCACGAGTACCCAGCTTCTTTCACGCCGCTTCAATACATGAAGATGTGCTGGCGGATTCGCGAGTGGGACTTCAGTTTGGATGCCGACCTCAGCCGAATCAAAGAAGCCACCGTCGTTTTGCATGCAACGCTCAACATCCCTTTCGGGAGCGGTATCAAATTTGGTTTTTATGCCGCAACCGATCCTTTCTTTGCGCAAGGCTTCGTTACCCGCGAGTCGCAACTTCTAGGAGCCCCCGATCCGCCTATTCCCGGAGATTTCCTTATCTTCCCGGCGCACTTGATGGAGAATGGCCTGCGCAATCGTGGCGTGGCTGTTGGTAACTATGATCACGCAGCCGCCGCTTTCTTACCAGGCTTCCTCGAAGCGGCAGCGCTATTCCCTTTTTTCAGTCCCGGCGATCCGCCGGTAACGAAGGCGCCTACCGGTTCGCTGCTTTCAGCGGATATCGGTCTCTTCTCCATGCAACGGCCGGCTATTTGGGATCCAGTCGCTCAACTTTTTTACCCGGTGATCGACATTGAGACGAGTTACCAGGTCAGTTTTATTGGCGCCGGGCCACAGACATGGCTTTGGCAGGCACAAGCAGCCGCGGGCGCGCACTTCAACGCGGGATTATCGTACGCGGACGGCGATCTAACGCTTGATTTTGGGGATTCGACCGTTGTCATACCCCTCAAAGTCGCCGACGCAGACACTGGTCATTTTCATTTGAAACTGAAGCCTTCTCGGTGGTGGCCGTATTCTACGAGCGACGGTCTACCGGTTTACGACGAGACGAGTGGCGCTGTCATTAACGACCCTTTTCAATAATGTCTGCTCGATTGGACTTAGCAGGAAAACAGTTTGCGCGACTAACTGTAATAGAGCTTCGCCCCAGCATAGGCAATCGAACCGCTTGGTTGTGCAAATGCTTATGCGGTTCGCATCGCGTCGTTTTGGGTAAACAATTAGTTTCTGGAATAACGAGATCATGTGGATGCTTGCATCGTGAAAGATTTACAAGCCGGACCCACGGTCTGTCTGGGCATCCACTCCACGAGATTTGGAGGGGAATGAAACAACGATGTTGCAACCCTAAGCACGAGAAGTATTCCATCTACGGTGGACGAGGAATCGCAGTGTGCGCCCGCTGGCTTCATTCTTTTGAAGCCTTTTTTCGAGATATGCAGCCAACTTATCGGGAAGGTCTTACAATTGACCGAATCGACAATAATGGGGATTACGAACCTTCAAATTGTCGATGGGCTACGCCAAAGCAACAGGCCAACAATCGTAGGCTTCATAAAAACACCGTGTGGGTTCAGTCGCCAGCCGGTCTAATGCCATTGCGAGAAGCAGCGAAGCTCTTCCGAATTTCTAGGGAGACATTATATTGGAGAATTCGTCATAACGTCAAAAACCCATTCTCTGCAAAGCGCTTGAGCCACCGCAAACCGCAAAAGCGGTTGAAAAACGATGTTGTGGCACGCTCTCTGTTATGAGAAAAGTGTCGCAATATTGAAAGACGATCACGATGCGCCTTTTCATTGACCTCAACACTGGCTTTTTGACCGCTGCGCTGGGCGCTACGGCTGGCATTTCCGAGCTCAATTTCAAGCGTGGCGCCGATAACTCGCTCGAAGTGCAATTCTTTCGCGATCGGACAGTGGTTGAGTTGTCTAATGACGCCACCGGCCGGATGCAGATGAAGCCACAGGGGAAATATGATGCGGGTCCGCTGGTTAACGCTGGCTCGTGGACGAAGAACGGAACAGGTGAGAACGCAGTTTACACTTTCGGCTTCAGCTTCATCACCGGCGCCCTGGACGCACTTTTTCAGGTAGATGGCGATCCGGCAAACGACGTACCTTCCATCATGCTGATGGCGGAAATTCAGTGGACCGCCAACCGTCTGACTGGGAAAACGCAGACCTTCATCGCCGCGATCGAAAACGACATAAACCGGGACACTGACTAACCATGCGCATCTTCGTTGATCTCGACACCAACAAAGTCATTCTCGCGCCGGGAGTCACCGCGGAAGTCACGAGCCTGCGGTTCAAACGAAGCGCGGCCGCTCAGCTTGAGGTTCAGTTCGTGCGCGATCGAGAAGTCGTCGAACTGGCTGCCGGCGCAGCTGGCGTTTTCGGCATCAAAGAAACGGGCAAATACGACGAAGATTATGTGACGGCGAGCCTTGGTTGGATAAAGACCGGCACTGGCGCCGACACCGTTTACACGTTTTCCGTCTCCTTTATTAATGACGCGCTCGACGCGCTCTTTTTCGTTAACGATGACCCATCTGACGACGTGGCGACAATCACTCTCATGGGCGAACTGGAATGGACCGAGAGCGGCAACACGGACAAGACGCCAACTCTCACTATTCAGATCGACAACGATGTCATCCGAGCCGGCGACACCGTGCCGGAAATGCCGGCGATCGCCTACGGAGTTTTCCTCAATGGCATTACCGACCTGACGGGCGGGACAATTGGCGAAGATCCAATCACTCATCTCGACGCGGTTCCGACGGCGGGACTTCAGACCGGCTACATCATTCAACTCCTGGTGGAAGTGGGCGGTGTACTCGAGTGGCTGGCATATCGACTGGTTGATGGCCCTGCGACAGACGACGCGCCAGGGCAAGTGGCGCCTCTAGACTACGACGCCGGCACGAACGATCGCCATTGGGAAGGCGCAGTCGGGCCGAGCGGTCCTGCCGGCACCAGCACAACCTGGAGAGTGGGTTCTGGCGTGCCTGATAACGCCACGGGCAATGACGGCGACCTATATCTCCGAACCTCGAATGGCGACGTTTACCAGCGCGCGTCTGGCTCTTATAGCGTTGTTGCTAACATCAAAGGTTCTACCGGCGACACAGGTCCGACCGGTCCGAGCGGCGCGACCTGGCGCAGCGGGTCGGCGCTTCCCGATAATGCAACCGGAACGGATGGGGACTTCTATTTCCGCACCGCGACGAGCGACATTTATAAACGCGCCAGCGGCGTTTACTCTATCATCGCCAACATCAAGGGCGACCCCGGAAGCACGGGCGGCACGGGCGGCACGGGAGCGACGGGAGCGACCGGAGCCGATGGAAACACGATCTTGAGCGGGAGCGGCGCGCCGTCGAGCGGATTGGGAGTCAATGGCAATTTCTACATCGATACGAGCGCCCACGCCATCTATGGCCCGAAAACGAGCGGTGCGTGGGGCAGCGCGACAAGCCTGATTGGACCGACCGGCCCTAGTGGTGGCGCCAGTCGGGGAGCGCGAGTCTATAACAGCGCCAGCATTTCGGTTGCGAACAGCACGGCGACAGCGCTGACTTTCGACAGCGAGCGCGACGATTCCGACACAATCCACGACA
>DASXOI010000315.1:0-1536 GCA_036494375.1 Candidatus Udaeobacter sp. | reverse complement strand
GAATCGCATTCGCCGCAGGCGAAACCTTCCGGCGTTGGATCGTAACAACTGTGGGTGAGCGACAAATCGACGCCGAGCTCGACTCCTTTGCGAATGATGTCGGCTTTGGAAAGTTTGATCAGCGGTGTGTGAATCTGGAATCGTCGGCCCTCCACTCCGGCTTTGGTCCCGAGATTGGCTAGATCTTCGAATGCGGCGATAAACTCCGGACGGCAATCGGGGTAGCCGCTGTAGTCGATTGCGTTTACGCCGATAAAAATGTCATTGGCCGGAATCACTTCCGCCCAGGCAAGCGCATACGCGAGAAAGATGGTGTTGCGTGCGGGGACGTACGTAATAGGAATTTCGTGGGCGATTTCTGTTTCCGAACGCTGCTTCGGCACGGCCACATCATCCGTGAGCGCGGAGCTGCCGAAGACGCGCAGGTCGATTTTTGTGATGCGATGCTCTTTTGCGCCTAACGAATTGGCAACGCGTCGAGCCGCTTCTGTTTCAATCTGGTGACGCTGACCGTAATCAAAAGACAGGGCGTATGTTTCGTAGCCTTTTGTGATCGCGATTGCCAGCGTGGTTGTCGAATCGATTCCGCCACTGAGGAGAACGACCGCGGGTTTCATTTCGTAATCGTACGTCGCCTCAAGGAGCGGCGGTCTCTAGTCCGCCGCATTCCGACGGCGGTCTGGAGACCGCCGTTCCTTGGGTTCACTGTCCGGATATTCGGCGCGCACCGTTAGTGCCATTCCGCCGCGCGCGGAAAATTGCGCGGTGACGATTGCCTCACGCGGCGCACATGCTTTCACGAAATCATCGAGGATCCGGTTCGTGACGGCTTCATTGAATGCGCGCTCGTTACGATAGGACGCGAGATAAAATTTCAGTGACTTGCTTTCGACGCACAGACGGTTGGGCAGGTAATCGATATCGATCCGCGCAAAATCGGGCTGACCTGTGACCGGACAGACGGAAGTGAAGTCATCTGTTTCGAATTGAATACGGTAATTTCGTTCAGGAGCAGGATTCGGAAACGTCTCCAGGCGCGCTTGGGCTGGTGAAGGGGGGATTTTCGCGTCGCTGTGCCCGAGCAATCCAAATTGGTCTGAGTGTTTTCGTTTTGCCATGGCGACAAACTAAGTGTCCCTCGCATAGCGTTCAAACGCGTTCCGTGGTAGGGACGGACCGCCGGGCCGCCGGTTCGGATTCGGCGCGCCTGGCAGTCGCGCCCTACCAAATCCTTGCAACGCAGACGCGGCGTCCGAAGGCGATTGAGGTCAATCGCGCTATCCTCGCTGGAATGCGCGCAAATCTTCGGCCACGTCCGGATATTTCGCCGCCAACGCTGCGACATCGCCGATTTCGACGTCGACTTTCTCCACGCCGGGCCATTCTGTGCTGGCGCCGAGAAACCAGCGCCGTTGTCCAATGACGCGTGCAGTGTGGAACGTATTACCCGGGATCAAAGCTGCACGCATTGGCCGGCTTTCAGATCCGGACCTAGGACGACGCGCTCGCTCGTTCCATTTTCATGCAGCATTAGAA
>DASXOI010000314.1:0-3398 GCA_036494375.1 Candidatus Udaeobacter sp. | reverse complement strand
ACCGATCTCGTAAGCATACCGATCTCCGCCTTTACCTGAATGGCCCGCGGCGGTAGCACGATCGTCAGCGGCGAAATTGGTCGCAAAATCCCCAAAGATCCGCATTGGAATCTTTCCGACTTTCCAGCCGATTTCGGCCGGGACATCGAAGACCAGGAGACTGTTGATACCGGTTTGATTGCCACCCGGATCACCTGAGAAATGAATGTTAAATGTGTCGCCGTTGCCGGTGTAATTGTAGAGCGTCGGCGCAAACTGGAAGTAAGCGATGTGCGGGAATTCAAATCTTGCTCCGACCTGCCATTCCATGAGGAACGCATCGTGGTTTGGGATCTTCTGACTTTCGCCGCCTATCGGTTGCGTAATTGTCGGTTGAGGGCCAATTGGGTTTTCCGGGTTGGTATCATCGTAAACAAACTGTCCGAAGTTTGCGAAGAGATCGAGCTTGAGGAATGGCTCGGGTGGTTTGCTGGCAACAACGGCTTTGCCATCCTTTGCGAAGGACGGAGGCGGGGGCGGTTCCCCCCCAAACACAAATGTATGTTTCCACTGCTGAGCCAAGCCTTCCACGTTAATGTCGTCATCCCAAAGCAGCGATGTATTAACGAATGTGGGCGCAAATCGGCCACCCCAAAACGTAAAGCCCGGGAAGCCTTTGTAGCCGAGATATGCCTGACCCACGTTGATGCCGTCGCTATTCTTTGCAAATGGTCCATTGCTGGAGTCATCTCCGAAGGTCACGTTTGTCGAGCGCGGGTTCGTGCTGGTTTCCAATCGGATCCCAAAAAACCAATCGTCGAGCAATGTGCCACGTAGCCCTATGCGCAAGCGATAACGCTCGCGTTCGCGCTCATACCAATCATTTGGATGACTTGCATCATCACTGGGGAGCCTGCCACCGCGATATTCATACCGAAGACGCGCATCACCGTAGAGCTCCAATTCCGTGATCGCCGGGAACAGTTTCCATTTTTCACCGCCGTGGAAGTCGGGCACTACTCTCTCGACGAATGTCTTTCCATCGCTGACCACCTCCGTTTTGGTTTTGCCTTCGATGAAGGCGCCGGCTGCAGGCGCGCTGTGTTTTTTCAAGCTAGCCACCTCCTTTTGGAGTTCGGCCACCTGGCGCTTCAATTCCTCGATAGCTGTAGATTCAGAAGATGTTTGCGCAGTGAGCGATTGCACCGCCAGGCAAATAGTTGCAGCCAGGCTCGCGCCTGCTCTTCGCAAAATGAATCTCTTGTTAAACATAAGTTTCTCCTTGGGTGATATGGTTTTGGCGCTCTATGGGGATTCCTTTTCCGTAGGCGCGAGCAGGCTAGAGGACGATTGTTACAGTCGTATGACGCCAGCGTGACGATTGAGTGAATTTTGGTATTTGCCTCTGATGCGACTCGATCAAGCTGTATAGAAACGATTGAAATTTATGTCGCAGGTGAGTTGAATTGGCTATCCATGGACACAGGTTCCAGCAGAAACATCCTGATCATCGAAGACGAGAGCGACGTGGCGGACCTGTTAGAGATGACGTTGCGCAAGGCGGGCTTCAAAGCCTCGACAACGCGCGACGGAGCAACCGGTTTGCAGGAGGCGCGGGACAACCGGCCCGATTTCATCATTCTTGATTTGATGTTGCCAAAAATGTCCGGACTGGAGGTCTGCAGAATTTTGAAAGGCGACGCGGCAACGTCTCACATTCCGATTCTCATGTTGACGGCAAAAGCAGAAGAGATCGATCGAATCGTCGGTTTGGAATTCGGAGCTGACGATTACGTGACCAAGCCTTTCAGCCCGCGCGAAGTGATGCTGCGAATCCGGGCAATTTTACGGCGTGGCGAGAAACCGCAGGAAACGCTCAAGGCCGGTTCTATCGCGATCGATCCTGCGCGTCATCAGGTTCGTGTAAATGGCAAGCGGGTGCATCTCACCAGTCTCGAGTTCAAGCTGCTGCGAACATTAATCCAGCGCAGAGGCCGGGTGCAGGAACGCGATAAATTGCTCAACGACGTCTGGGGCTACGAAAGCGTGATCGATACCCGCACGGTGGACACGCACGTGCGCCGCCTGCGTGAAAAACTTGGCAAAGCAGGCGATGTGATCGAAACCGTGCGCGGCTTCGGCTATCGCCTCCGCGAAGAGTAGCGCCAATGAGTTGGCTGCTGCTGCTTTGGTGCGTCGTTGCACATAGGTTTATTTACGAGAGATTGGAACTCATCTCATGAATGGCCTGTCATGTTGAGCGAAGCGAAACATCTCTGTCTATTTCGGTTGCTGGTCGCTTCAGATTTGATCCGAGCTTCTTCGTTTCGCTCAGAATGACAATGAGTGGCTTTTAGAAATGCTGTGGCTTGGTTCGTTGTTGTCCTAATTTGCGTCGCGTTCGCCTGCGTCGCCTTCATTGCCTGGCGCAAATGGATTGCGCCGTGGGAGCAACTCGAGCAGGTCATATCGCAGATCGGTCGCGGCGAACGGCCGCGGACATTTTTAATGGAGGGTGGCGTGCCAGCGCAACGCATCGGGTTCCAGCTGGAAAAGATCGTTGGCGATTTGGAGCAGCTCCAAAAGCAGATCGCAAAACGCGAGTCCGGGATGCAAACCATTTTCTCGGCAATGCACGACGCGTTGTTGGTAGTCGATTCCAATCGCCAGGTGATTTTGACCAATCAGACATTTCGGAAATTGTTCGACGCTCCCGAAATTCCAGTGGCGACGCCGCTGTTGGAGATTGTTCGTGATCCCACGCTCGATCGGCTGCTGACCGATGCGTTCCGTGGTGACGGCCCGGTTCGCTGCGAGTTGGCTCTTGATGGTTCGCAAATCGAGCTTCATGCCGTCGCGACCAGGAGTGAGTCCGGCGAAGTCACCGGCGCATTGGTTTTGTTTCACGACATCACCGAGCTCAAAAAAATGGATCAGGTAAGGCGGGATTTCGTGGCGAACGTTTCGCACGAATTGCGCACACCGCTTTCGATCCTGCGCGGCTACATTGAGACGTTACTCGACAGTCCAAATACATCGCGCGAGGAGCTCACCCGAATTCTCCGCGTGATGGAACGTCATTCGAAGCGCCTCGACCTGCTGGCCGAGGACCTGCTTACTCTTGCGCAACTGGAATCGGCCAACCCGAACTTGCAGACGGGAACGCTGGATCTGTCGAGTTTTCTGCCGGAAATGGTTCGCGATTGGGAAAGGAAACTAACAAGTAAACAGCTCAACATGCGCGTCGACGTTCCGCCAGGCTTGTCGCCCATTCGTGTTGATCGCACGCGGCTACAGGAAGCCCTCTACAATCTGCTCGATAATGCCGTGAAATATTCGCGCGAGCACGGCGAGATTCGGCTGAGCGCCCGCCAACGCGACGGTGAAATCGAGTTGACTGTGAGCGATGATGGCATCGG
>DASXOI010000313.1:0-1737 GCA_036494375.1 Candidatus Udaeobacter sp. | reverse complement strand
GGGCGAATGTCGCGGTCGAATGAAATTGTTTCCATGCTCACGGCGGGCGTGAGCCTTCCCCGTGTTCTGCTACCGCTGATCGGCATCGGTCTGCTGACTGTAGCAGCAAGCATGGCGCTCAACTATTCGCTGGCTCCGCATGCGGAACTGGCGCGGAAAAATTTTCTTTCAGAAGCGCAGTCGCGTCCTGGACGGAACATTCAGGGGCAAGTCTTTCGCAATCGAACCGACTTACGCACCTGGTTCATCCAGAATTTTCGGCTTGGCGACAACCTGTTCAACAACGTGCAGGTACTGCAACAGGACGCGCAGGACAATATCGTCATGAGTTATTCGGCCGCTCGGGCCTATTTTCGGCCTGAGACAAAGACATGGGATTTGGAGAACGTGCGGCTGGCTTACTACGATGCGGCTGGAAACATCACCAAGGAAGAGTTTCGTCCCACATTAACAATTGAGCACTGGAGCGAAACACCATTCCGGCTGACTAGTGCGAACGTGCAAGCGGAAGCCCTGAGCGTGCCGGAATTGCGCGAGTACCTCCATTTCAATGCGGACTTTCCGCCGACGTTGTTGGCACCGTTTCGCACTCATTTCCAGTACAGACTGGCGTTGCCGTGGACCTGCCTGGTCGTTGTATGTATTGCCGCGCCGCTTGGAATCGGCTACTCGCGTCGCGGCGTTTTATCCAGTGTTGCCGCGGCAGTGCTCCTCGTATTCTCGAATAATTTCCTTGTTCATCTTTTTCTCGCGCTCGGCGAAGGCGACCGTGTTCCCGGATGGATTGCGGCGTGGACGCCGAACATTCTTTTCGCCGGAATTGGTCTCTACTTGCTATACCTTCGCGCCTCAAACCGCGAACCGCCCAGCTTTAATCCGTTTGCCGCGCGGCGTATAGTTGCGCGATGAACCCGCTGTCAAACGAATGGGCGATCAAGCATCGCGCCGACTGCTGCGCGGTGACGCAGCGGCCGTTTGTGCCTGGCGAATATTTTTACACGCTTCTGTATCACAGCGCCGATGGTTACCGGCGTGAGGATTTGAGTGAAGAGGCCTGGCAAAACCAGAATGAAAATATTCGGCCCTTTTCATTTTGGAAATCGCGGTATGAGCCCCTTCCGCCAAAGCCGCCCGAACCGCTGCCCAAAGAAAGTGCGGAACAACTCTTTCGCCGTTTGATCGCGTCGGAATCACCGCCTGCAAACGCCTGTTACGTTCTGGCGGCCATGCTCGAACGAAAACGCGTTTTGAAACAGGTGAAGACCGAAGGAACCGGAGAGGGACGCGTTCTCATTTACGAACAAGGTTCCACAGGCGATGTGTTCATCGTGCCTGACCCGCAACTACGCCTGGACGAATTGGAGAATGTGCAGAACGAGGTGGCAGAGTTACTTCGCGGCGCCGGGCAAAACGGGTAATGTTTAGACAAACCTGCTAATGACTCCGGAAACATCGACCATCAATTACAAGATCGGAAACGAGCGCCTGATCAGCGTGACCGAAAATGCGGCGCGCAAGTTGGCGTCACTGCTTGAGGAAAAAGGCCAGCCAGACGGGGCGCTACGCCTCAAGGTGATTGGTGGTGGCTGTTCCGGTCTGCAATACGTGATGGATTTGGTGGAAGGCCCGAAGGAGCGCGACATCCTTGTTCCGACCCAAAACGTGCACCTCGTGGTCGATCCGAAGAGCGCGCTATTCGTTAGCGGCTCCGTGCTCGATTACAGCGATGACCTGCAA
>DASXOI010000312.1:0-2931 GCA_036494375.1 Candidatus Udaeobacter sp. | reverse complement strand
GCGCCTTCCAGCGTTGCGTCCAGCAGCGGCTTGCCCTTTTCGTATTCGTCCTTGGCGAATTCGACGATGAGAATGGCGTTCTTCGCCGCCAATCCGATGAGCATGATCAGACCGATCTGCGCGTAAATATTATTTTCCATCCCGCGCAGCCAAAGTGTCGCGAACGCGCCGAGTACCGCGACCGGTGTGCCTAACAAGACGCTGAACGGCAGCGACCAGCTTTCGTAAAGTGCGGCGAGAATGAGGAACACGAATATGAGCGACATTCCAAACACCAGCGTCGGCGAGACGCCTTGTTGCGCTTTCTTTTCCTGATAGGAGATGCCGAGGTAATCGTAGCCCATGTCGTTAGGCATGGTTTGGCGGAAGACGTCTTCGAGCGCCGCCATCGCCTGGTTCGAGCTGTAGCCCGGCGCGGCTGAGCCGTTGATTTGCGCCGAGCGATACTCGTTGTACCGCAGCGTGAACTCCGGACCGGCGATGTTTTTAATGGTCGAGATCGCGTCAAGCGGCACGGCATCACCATTTGCATTACGCACGAAGAACTGGCCGACGTTTTTCGCGTCGGTCCGGTACTCGCCTTCCGCTTCTATGTAAACCTGCCATGTGCGACCGAACCGGTTGAAGTAATTCACGAAAAAGCCGCCCATGAATGTCTGGAGCGTTTGGTAAACCTGGCCGAGATCGATTCCCTGTTTGACCACTTTGTCACGATCGACGTCGACGAACACTTGCGGAACATTCGGCAGAAACGTCGGTATGAGAGTGCCCAGCTCCGGCCGTTTATGTGCCGCGTCCAAAAACGTCTTCATATTTTTAGCGAGATAAGCGACGTCTTTGCCGGTCCGATCTTCCAAGATGAATTGGAAGCCGCCGGAAGTGCCCACGCCGGGAATGGCCGGCGGCGGGAAGGCGAAGGCGAGGCCTTCGGTAAGACCGGCGAGTTGTTTATTGATGTTCGCTTTGATGGCCGCGTATTTTTCTTCCGGTTTTGTCCGCTCACTCCAGGGCTTGAACGTGACGAAAAAGAACGCGCTGTAAGTGTTTTGTACCAGACTGAGCAAACTGAATCCGACGACGCTGGTGGTGTACTTAACGCCGGGAATTTTGCTGAGAATATCTTCGATCTTGCGCGCAGCCTGGTCGGTACGTTCGAGTGACGATGCGTCCGGTAACTGAAGCGCGAGGAAAACGTAGCCTTGATCTTCTTCCGGTAAGAATCCGCTCGGCAATCGGGATCCAAACAGACCCGCGCCTACTGCGAACACGGCGAGCAATGCGAAACTGAGCACGGCTTTTCGAATGGCCAGGCGCGACCAATTTACGTAAACATGCGTCACGCCGCCGAACAGGCGATTGAAGCGATCGTAAAACCAGCCGAGCGGGCCGCGCGTTTTCTTCCGTGGCCGCAGCAATAACGATGACAGTGCCGGACTGAGCGAAAGCGCGTTGAACGCGGATAAGATGACAGAGATCGCTATCGTTAGGGCGAACTGTTGATATAAACGTCCTGTGATGCCGGGGAGAAACGCGGTCGGAATGAAGACCGCCGAAAGCACAAGCGCGATACCGATCACCGGGCCCGACACTTCGCGCATCGCCTGCAGCGTCGCTTCGCGCGGCGCCATTCCTTCTTCGATGTGACGCTCGACTGCTTCGACCACAACGATTGCGTCATCGACCACCAGACCGATTGCGAGCACGAGGCCAAAAAGCGACAGCGTGTTGATCGTAAACCCGAACAATGGGAACAACACGAACGTGCCAATCAGCGACACCGGCACGGCGCACAGCGGAATTAACGTGGCACGCCAGCCTTGCAAAAATATGAAGACGACTAGGACAACCAGCGCGAGCGCTTCAAATAACGTCTTAACAATATCGTGCAATCCTTCAGTTACCGAGAGGGTTTGATCAAGCGAGACGGCGTAATCCATGTCCGCCGGGAAACGTTGCTTCGCTTCGGCCATTAATTTGCGAACGCCTTCCGCCGCTTTGACCGCATTGGTTCCGGGCAGCTGATAACAGGCGAGAATTGCGGACGGTTGTCCGTTCAAGCGTCCCTTCAAGTTGTAGGTTTGCGCGCCGAGATCAATGCGCGCGATGTCTTTCACCCTAACGAATGAACCGTCGGAATTTGCCCTAACGACGATCTCGCCGAATTCTTCCGGCGTTTGCAATCGGCCCTGCGCCCGCACCGTGTAAGTGAATTTCTGTCCACTGGGAATCGGTTCTCCGCCGATCTGACCGGCCGGGTTCACCGTGTTCTGCTTTTGCACGGCGGCGATAATGTCTGGAACGGTAATGTTGAGCTTCGCGAGCTGGTCGGGTTTCACCCAAAGCCGCATTGCATACTGGCCCGCGCCGAATATCTGCACATTGCCAATTCCAGGGACGCGAGTCAGTTGATCGAACAGATTGATGTAGCCGTAGTTGGCCAGAAAAACTCCGTCGTAGCTTCCTTTCGGCGAATACAACGCAATCAACATCAGCGGCGCTGTTGTCGATTTTTTAACGGTCACGCCGTAGTTGTTAACGTCGGCGGGCAATTGCGACTGCGCTTGCGACACGCGCAGCTGCGTCAGCACGTGATCGATGTTCGGATCCGTGGCGATGTCGAAATTCACGATCAGTCGGATGTCGCCACTGTTCGCATTGATCGAGTACATGTAATTCATGTTGTCGACGCCGCTTATCTGCTGCTCGATCGGAGCCGCCACCGATTGCTCGACTGTCAGCGCGTCCGCGCCGGTGAAGTGCGTCTGCACTTGAATTTCCGGCGGCGCGATCTGCGGATATTGCGCGATCGGCAATGCCAGCATGCAGACGCCGCCGATGAGCGTTAGCAGGATCGCGATGACGATCGCGACGATCGGCCGTCTGACGAAAAACTCCGACATTTCCTAGGGTTTCTTTTCCTGGTCCGCTTTT
>DASXOI010000311.1:0-1776 GCA_036494375.1 Candidatus Udaeobacter sp. | reverse complement strand
CAATCCCTTTTGCTTGGGCGATTCGCTGATCGAATAAATCGTCGTGTGCATTTCCGCCGACGAATTATCGACCGTCACACCGCCAGATTGCTCCTGCTTCTGCTTTTGCGGATCGTTCGTCGTCAGGTCGGGTGAAATGCGATCCCACGTCTGGCCGTGATCGCGTGAGCGGAATAGGAATTGCGCGCCGATATAGATTGTTCCCTTCTCGTTAGGCGAAAGTGCGATTGGCGTATTCCAGTTGAAACGCAGTTTCTCGTTATAATTTGGTCGCGGTTTGATGTCGCGGGCGGCATGTGTGTTACGATTGACTCGGCCAATCTCGCCTCCCTGGTATTCCGCGTAGATGTAGTCAGGATCAGCCGGATCCTGGAACATCCAGAATCCATCGCCGTTGAACATATTTTCCCAACGATGATTGGTGATGCCGCCCGGGTATTGCGAATCACCCACCCACGAGCTGTTGTCCTGTAACCCTCCATAAACCCGGTACGGATCCTTTTCGTCCACGCTCACGTGATAGAACTGCGACACCGGCAGGTTTTCTCCTTTCCACCATTTGCTGCCGCCGTTGTACGAGTACCACATCCCGCCATCATCTCCCGCAAATACGACTTGTGAGTTGGTCGGATCGATCCAGACATCATGGGCGTCACCGTGCGCGCCTTGAAAACCACCAACCTCAGCAAAGCTTTTTCCGCCGTCCTCGCTGACGATCAACGAACCGTCGGGTTTAAACAGGCGGTCGGGGTTGTTGGGATCAACAATCAGGTTCGCGAAGTAGAAAGGACGCCAGACCATCCATTGACTTTTGTCGCGTTTCTCCCAAGTCGCGCCGCCGTCGTCCGACACAAACAACGCGCTCTCCGGCGATTCGACAAATGCGTAAACACGTTGCGATTTCGATGGCGCGATCGCCACCGCCAAACGGCCATACGGTTTCTTTGGGAAACCTTTGTTAGCCTGCTCCGTAATCTCCGTCCATGTGTTGCCACCGTCGGTCGAACGAAACAATCCACTGGCTGAAGGCGCGGTCGGAACTGCGCCGCCAGAGCGGTATTCCCAGCCTTTGCGCCGGAAATCCCACATCGCGGCGAACATGATGTCCGGATTGCTCGGATCAATGTCCACATCGGTGCAACCGGTCGAAAGATTTGCGCCTTTGAGAACTTGTTGCCACGTCTTGCCTCCATCAGTTGTCTTGTAAAGACCGCGGTCTGGCGAATCGCTCCATAACGCACCGGGAACGGCGGCGAACACCGTGTCGCTGTTTCTTGGATCAACCGCAATCCGAGCGATGCGTTCCGATTTTTCCAATCCGGCGCGCGACCACGTTTCGCCGCCATCGGTCGATTTGTAGATTCCGTCGCCGATGGAAACGGTGTTGCGGGTCCACGTTTCACCGGTACCGACCCAAACGTTTTTAGAATTCTTCGGGTCGAGCGCGATTGCGCCGATCGATTGCACAGGTTGTTCGTCAAATATCGGGCGATATCGCGTTCCGCTGTCGTCGGATTTCCAAACACCGCCGCTGGCCGAGCCGACAAATAACGTGATCTTGCCGGAGGGCTCGCGCACTCCCGCGATGCTGGAGATGCGTCCGCTCATTGCCGCTGAGCCGATGTTCCGCGCCCCGAGCCCGGAAATGGTCGACGAATTAAATGGAGCGTCAGCCGCATGCAAGACGATCGCCGTCGAAAATAACGCCGCAAAAAGAATGAGTCTCGAGCACAGAATTAGTTGATTCATACGTGTAGAAATTTTATGCAGCGTTTT
>DASXOI010000310.1:0-24591 GCA_036494375.1 Candidatus Udaeobacter sp. | reverse complement strand
GATTTCGTGGGCATAAGCGAGTTGGCAGTAAGCGTCGAAAAAGGAGGGATCATGCTTCACGGCTTCATCCAGAAGTTCAATTGCCTTGCGCTCGTCTGACTCGGACGTCGCGCTGAAACCTGCCGTGAGGAGAAGTGACTTCGCCCGGCTGTAAAGGTCGAAAGCCGCCAGATCTGTGGTGGGCGGCTGCTCGATAGCTTTCTTCTCGTTAGGCGAGAGCTTCGCCTGCAACTGATCGGCGATTGCCTCGGCAATCTCGCTTTGGATGGCGAAGACATCTGCCAGATCGCGATCGTAGGTTTGTGCCCACAGATGCGCGTCGGTCCGCGCGTCGATCAACTGCGCATTTACCCGAATCTTATTGGCGGCACGTTGCACGCTGCCTTCGAGAACATGTGCTACGCCGAGCTGCTGGCCGATCTCGCGCAGATTGCGCGGGACGTCGCTTTTATACTGCATGACGCTCGTCCGGCTGATGACTTTCAAGTCGGCAATCCTGGCCAGATGGGTCAAGATCTCGTCCTGGACGCCCTCGGCGAAGAAGGCGTTGGCTTTTTCTTCGCTTAGATTTTCAAACGGAAGCACCGCGATGGTTTTTTCAGCAATGGGCAGGGACGCACCGCCGGAGCGTCCTTCCGTTGATGCCGCCGAGCGGACCGCCCGGCGATCGGTCCCTACCAGCCTAACGACTAAAGCTGCGAGCGCCGCCACCACCAGCAGCCCGATCGCCACTGCCGCCCAACGCACATGCGTGCGATGTTTCCTGGCCGCCTGCAGCTTCTTCGGTAGCTGCGCATTACCGACTTCGCTGTCGTAAAGGTTTACAAGACCGATGCGCACGCCGTGCTTCACTTCGCATTCGCCCAGGTCGTGGAGATAGGCCCACCAGCGCGGGTACTCTTCCAGATCTTCCGCCACATGCCGAGAGAGAAGAATGTGGCCGGCATCACCACAATTCATCACCCGATGCGCGATGTTGATGCCTGCGCCGGCAAGATTGGCTTGTTCGTTCAGGTCGCTGATTTCATTGACCGGGCCGCTGTGAATACCCATCCGGATGTGAAGTTCGGGATGACTCTTCAGCGCCTTACTAATTTCCATTGCGCACAACACCGGCGCTTCGGGGCTAGTGCGGAAAACAAGCGCGCCACCATCGCCAGTCGGTAACCGCACCAGTTTGCCTTCTGCTTCAGCCAGGCGGAACTGCTCGGTTCCGCGAACGATCGCTTTTAACTTTTGAATTTGATCCCGCTGCTGGGTGATGAGCAACTTGGAGTAACCGACGATGTCAATGAACAAGACATGGCCGATCTCAAATTTTACTTCCGAGGATTGATCTGTGGCCATCGTCGCTGATTTATTTCTCTTTCGGCGCGAGCGACTCTACGATTTTTTCGAAGCGCGGATCGCCGCGGAGTGGGTCCCAGACCGGGAACAGTTTTAAAGCGCCGTAGCTCAGCATTTCCGATGCTTGGGGAGCACGCAGTCCAGCTTCCAGTTGCTGCAAGGCGAGTTCCTTGTCGCCGGCCCAGGCTGCTGTAATCGTGAAATATTGACTGACGTAACTACCATCGATGGTGTCTTTTTCCAGCGGCGTGAGCGCAACCGCTCGGCGGCCTTCTTCCAAAGCCAGATCTTTGCGTCCAAGCGCTGCGTCGATCATCGCCAGGACGCAGAGCTTGGGACCGTAATCCGGCTGTGCCTGCACAATCTTTTCCTGTTGTGAACGAGCTGCTTCAAACGCAGTGCGCGCTCTTGCCTCATCTTTGCTCATACGCGCCAGCAGACCTTCACCAAAGCTGCGGCTAAGAATAATCGTCCCCTCGCCCCAGCAGGGATTGTCCCCGAGCGCGACGAGTGCTCGTTCGGCCGCAGCCGAATCGCGCTCGGCCAGAGCGCAAACGAACCAGCTGGGCGCCGCACTAACAATGCCGCCGGACCCTTGGGCGAGGATTGCATCAATCGTTTGTTGGAGCGGCCGGGTGTCCCCTTTCCAGTAGATGTAATATTCTCCACGAGTGGCCCGCGTTTCGACATTGTCTGGCATGATCGCTAATACGCGATCCAACGCAGCAATCGTCTCGGCATAGCGCCCCAAATTTTGGTAACTGATTGCGATCTGTTGCAGAGTAAGAAAGTTGCGTGGATCCAGCTCCTCCGCGCGCTGCAGATTTTGTAGACCTTCCTCCTGCTGGCCGCGCCGCCGCAGAATGTAGCCGGTGAGTTCGAAGAGACGCGGATCATTTGGCAACGCTTGCCGCGCAATCTGTAATTCGGCCAGGGCGCCGGCATAGTCGCGCAGGCCGTAGTAGAGATATTGCGCGCGCGCCAAATGCGTTTCCGCAGCATCCGGTCGCAGCCGTGTCGCGGCTTGCACTGCAGCTTCAGCCAACGCTAGCCGGGCGGGAGTATGATCAACACCCGATACTGCATAAAGCTGTTCGTGTGCCCGGGCGAGCTGGCAGTAAGCGTCGAAAAATGAGGGATCGCGCTTCAGCGCTTCATCCAAAAGTTCAATTGCCTTCCGCAGGTTTGGCTCAGACGTCGCGCTGAAACTCGCCGTCAGAAGAATTGACTTGGCCCGGCTGTAAAGGTCGAACGCCGCCAGATCAGTAGTGGGCGGTCGCTCAATGGCTTTCTTCTCGTTAGGCGAAAGCTTCGCTTGCAACTGATCGGCAATCGCCTTGGCGATCTCGCTTTGGATCGCAAACACGTCGGCCAGATCGCGATCGTAGGTTTGCGCCCACTGATGCGCGTCATTGCGGGCGTCGATCAACTGCGCATTCACCCGCACTTTGTTGGCCGCGCGCTGCACACTGCCTTCGAGGATATGTGCCACGCCGAGTTGCTGCCCGATCTCGCGCAGATTGCGCGGTGCACCGCTCATGTAGTGCATGACGCTCGTGCGACTGATCACTTTGAGATCAGCGATCTTCGCCAGGTCCGTTAGAATTTCATCCTGTACGCCCTCGGCGAAAAAGGCGTTTGCTTTTTCTTCGCTCAGATTTTCGAACGGCAGAACCGCGATACTTTTTTCAACAATGGGTAGGGACGCACCGCCGGGGCGCCCTTTCGTTGATGTCGCTAAGCGGACCGCCCGGCGGTCGGTCCCTACTAGCCTAACGACTAAAGCAGAGAGCGCCGCCACCACCAGCAGCGCGATCGCCACTGCCGCCCAATGCACGCGGGCGCGATGTCTCTTAACGGCCTGCAGCTTTCTCGGCAGGGTCGGATTGCCAACCTCATCGGAGTAAAGGTTGGTGATGTTCAACCGCGCACCGTGTTTCACCTCGAAGGTGCCGATGTCGTGCAGGAAAGGTCGCCATCGTTCGTATTCTGCGAGATCGTCGGCCACATGTTGGGATAGAAAAATGTGTCCGGCGTCGGCACAATCCATCACCCGATGCGCGATGTTGATGCCCGCGCCGGCGAGATTGGCTTGTTCGTTGAGATCAGTGATTTCGTTCACGGGACCGCTGTGAATACCCATCCGGATTCGAAGCTCAGGATGATTTTTCAATGCTTTGCCGATTTCCAGCGCGCATAGAACCGGCGCTTCCGAATTGTTGCGAAAAACCAGCGCGCCACCGTCGCCGGTCGGCAGGCGCAGAAGTTTGCCTTCCGCCTCCGCAATACGGAATTGCTCCGTTCCACGGACGATCTGTTTTAGCTTTTGAATCTGATCCCTCTGCTCGGCGATGAGCAATTTCGAGTAACCGACGATGTCGATGAACAGGACGTGCCCGATTTCAAATTTCACATCGAAGGGAGACTCCGAGGGCATGAGACTTCGTTGTATCTCAAAACTCGAGATTCAACGAGCGATTTAGCCAAGATGCTGGATCTCGAGCCAGGGATATTCGCCAAGCCCCAGCAGTTAGAAGAAAAACGTTGCTGCGACAATGAAAATGCCGGCAACAAACAGCCGGCCGTTAATAAGATCGAGAGCGGCGCAAATGCTAAGAATGATAACTCTCAGTGCGTCCAGCGAGACTCGCGACCATTGCAATGAGCTCAGATGGTTCGACCGGTTTGGCGACGTGCATTTGAAAACCGTTCAAGATGGCGCGTCTGCGATCTTCGGATCGTGCGAAAGCGGTGAGCGCGATTGCAGGAACTTTGCCGCCCTGCTCCCTCGGCAATTGACGTACCTTTGCTATCGCTTCGTAGCCATCTTCATTCGGCATGCCGATGTCCATGATCAGCACGTCTGGTTTTTTTTCCCGCAGAAAATGACGGGCAGCCTCTCCGGAATCTGCCGTTTGGACGTGGGCTCCGCATCCGCTCAAGATCCGTTTGATGAGATGCCGCGCATCGGCTTCATCGTCTACAGCGAGCACTCGCACACCATCCAGATGGAGCGTCTCCGCAAAACGCTCGTGGCCTATCGTGCTTGGATGCCGCCGGTTCGGGTCCGCGTCGACGTTCATGACCATCGGTAAAGCAATAATGAATGTCGCTCCTTTGTTTACGCCCGGGCTTTTGGCGGAAACGCTGCCGCCGTGAAGCTCGGTCAGATTCTTTACGATGGCCAATCCGAGGCCGAGCCCACGCTGTTCGCGTGTGGTCGACGCATCGGCTTGACGAAAACGATGGAAGACATACGGCAGAAAATCCGGAGGAATGCCACGCCCATTGTCATGAACGCTGATCTCGAGTTGTGAATTGATTCGTTCAAGAACAACGTGAACACGGCCGCTTTTCTGCGTGAACTTGAGTGCGTTGGTGAGCAGATTCCAAAGTATCTGCTGCAGACGGGCCGGATCACCCGAGACTGGACCAGCCACCGGATCGAGCACAGAGGTAAGTCGGATTTGTTTGGCCGCCGCCATCGGTTTGACTGATTCGATGGTGGAATTGATCACGGAGGTAAGGTCCACCCGTTGCACATCCAAACGCACCTTGCCTGAAATGATCCGACTCATGTCGAGCAAATCTTCGATCATTTTGGTTTGCGCACGCGCGTTACGCTCGATGATTTCCAAGCCTTCCGCGATCTCGACAGAATCATCGCTCGTCCGCAAGATGTTGGCCCAACCGAAAATTGCGTTGAGCGGTGTGCGCAACTCATGGGAAAGGCTGGCGAGAAATTCGTCTTTCATGCGCGCTTCAGCTTCCGCTCTTTCCAGCGCATGGCGTTCGCTCGCCAACAACTGTTCGCGCTCCGCTTCAGCCTGCTTGCGCTCGCTGATGTCGTGGGCAATTTTTGATGCGCCGACAATCCTGCCGTTGCGATTAGTGATGGGAGAGACTGTCAGAGAAATGTGAAGCAATGTGCCGTCTTTGCGGCGGCGAAGGGTTTCGTAATGGTCGATCGACTCTCCACGGCGTATGCGCTCCAGGATGCCCACTTCTTCATCGAACCGTTCGGGCGGCATGAGCATCGTGACCGATTGGCCAATCGCTTCCTGGGCTGTGTAACCAAAAAGCCGTTCGGCTCCACGATTCCAACTGGTGATGATGCTGTTAAGATCCTTACTGATGATCGCGTCATCGGAGGACTCGACAATCGCTGCGAGGTGCGCCTCAGCTTCTTGCGCCTGCTTGCGCTCAGTGATATCGCGATAGCTCCAGACCCGACCTACGTTTCGTTCTTCTACGCATTGAATTTTGGAATAGCGTTCAAACACTTTGCCGTCGATCGTTTCGAGGACATCAAAGGTTTCCTCCGGCTCATTCTTATAGATTTCAGCGATCCGCTCGCGAAACGCTTTCGGATTCGTGAATTGTTTAACCCTGGTCTTTTGCAGTTTTCGGTGTTCGCGCGAGGCAATTAGTTCCGATGCGATGGGCCATATTTCGAGGAATTTTTGATTCCATGTAATCACTCGCCCGTTTTCGTCCGTGACAAGAATAGCGTCCGCAGTCGACTCCAGCGTGGCGTTCAACATCGTAAGCGAATGAGTGAGCTCCGTGCTCTTTCTTTCCAGCGCTTCCTTGATCTCCACCAATTCCTGCGCGGCGCGCCGACGCGCAACGAGAACTGCGTTCGCGGTCTGGAGCGCAACCGATTTGAGCAACTGCTCTTCCTTCTCCTCGCTCTTCATTAATTTCGCCCAAGAATTTTTGCAGCCATGTCCGTGCCGACGACGCGCGCCTGGATTTTGGCAAACGCTACCTCTCGCGGAGTCGAGGTATCATCGCTGAAGGGCGCAAAACCACAGTCGTCCGTCGTTCCGAGTTGCTCAACCGGAATGTATTTCGCGGCTTCGAGCACGCGATCGCGCACTTCTTCCGGCGAATCAATGTGCGGATCAATCGGCGCCACAACGCCGACGAAAATGCGATGGCCCGGTTTCATGCATTTCCGGATCGTTTTCAGGACCCGAACCGGATCCTTTTCCGCGGCCAAAGCTATATAGAAATTACCGGCGTTTAGCTCAAATAAGCTTGGCAGTAGCTCGGTGTAATCAACATCGGCGCTATGAGTCGAATCGCGGTCGGCACCGGGACAGGTATGCACCCCGATGCGTTTGCGCTCTTCTTTGGAAAAACGCGAAAGGGCAAGATTATTCAGGTCGATGAAGCTGTTCAATAGATACCCGGAAGGATCAACCTTGAGTGCCAACCGTCCCTCAGTGAAATCGATTTGCACAGTGTGCGCTCCTTTTTCGAGACAACTCCGAACCTCTTTTTCATGTTCCTCCAGTAAATCTTCGATGAATTTTTCACGCGGATAATCAGGGATGCCATCCGCCGGGTACATCAGACTCAACGCGGATGGCGAGATGACTGCCTGTTTCACCGGCTTGTTTGCGTAGCGTTTGGCGACATCAAGAAAACTGCTGGCGTATCGCTTGTAATGGAAAGGCCCGGAAACAAGCCGCGGCCAGCGGCGGACATGACTGACAAAAGGAAGCTGGAATCCATCCGGGGCGATATTTGGCAGGCCGTCGACGCAGTATGTTCCAAAGTTATGGTACTTTCTTTGTTCGCCGTCGGTGATTACAGGTGAGCCTGTTGCCTCAAAATTCTCAATCGTGTCGCGGATCGCTTCCTCATACATCGGCTCCAGCGCTGGATCGCCGCTGTCCGCGCGCGTCAAAGCCTCGATCAAACGAATAGGTCGCGGGATACTTCCAATTGGCTCTGTAGGTATCATAGGAAATTGCCGTCGAAATCCTGTCCAAAAAAATATCTTCGTGTTATGGCCGCGCAAATATCAATTCGAGAGACCACGAGTTTTCGGCCGGAGGAATGTGATTCCCGGTTCGAACGAGATTAGCTTTCTTGTCGCCGCCGGATTAACAATTCCCGCCGAACCATAAATCAAAAAAAATAGGAAGTTTTCATGACACATAACGCAACCAAATCGAAACAGCTGTTGTCGCACACCATCGCCGAGTGGGCTTGCTCGCTTCAGTATGAACATCTTTCGCCGGAGGCAATTCAGGCGGCGAAGTTATTTTGGTTTGATTCCATCGGATGCGCCCTGGGCGGAAGTCAACAGGAAGACGCGATGATTTTGCTCAAACATTATCGCGCCATGAGCGGCGGTCCCGCACGCGGGAGAAAAGCAACGGTATTCGTCTCCGGCTTTAAGACCAATCCAGTCGACGCAGCTTTTTTGAATGGTCATATGATGCGCGCGATGGATTACAACGACATCTACTGGAAAGCCGATCCGTGTCATCCGAGCGATCTTATCGCCGCGCCGCTGGCACTCTGCGAAAGCGAAAAATTGAACGGCAAAGATTTAATTCTCGCCACGATCATCGCCTACGAAATTGAGATGCGGCTTTGCGAAATCGGGCGCCCGGGAGTTCGCGAATACGGGTGGCATCACGCGACATTGAGCGCCTTCGCCGCACCAGTCGCGGCCGGGCGAGTGCTAAATCTCACGACCGACCAAATGGTGTCGGCGATCGGCATCAGCGCCGCGCGAACATTTTGTCCAGGCGCGGTCACGGCGGGCAAATTGACCAACATGAAGAACACGGTCGATCCGTGGGCCGGTCGCATGGGTGCCGAGAGCGCATTGCTCGCGCGCGAAGGATTCTCCGGACCGGAACACATGATCGATGGGAAAGAAGGTTTGTTTGCGGTGTTCAGTCACGTCCAATACAAGGGACAACCGGCAGCTTTCGACGGCGAAGAGCTGATCAAGGACCTACCAACATCGCCGAAATCGCACTATCGGATTCTCGATTGCGGAATGAAGAGTTTCCCAATCGAAGCGCTGAGTCATGCGCCGCTCACTGCCATGATGAAGACCATCAAGGAAAACAAGATTAAGTCTGACGACGTAAAGGAAATCAAAGTAGAAGTGATCGCGCGCGCCGCGGATATCCTTGGCGATCCGCACAAATATCGGCCCGACTCAAAAGAAACGGCCGATCATTCGCTCCCCTATTGCATGGCGGTCGGGCTGGTCGATGG
Source organism: Candidatus Udaeobacter sp. (assembly GCA_036494375.1). Classification (GTDB taxonomy): domain Bacteria; phylum Verrucomicrobiota; class Verrucomicrobiia; order Chthoniobacterales; family UBA10450; genus Udaeobacter. The sequence goes on along the minus strand of DASXOI010000310.1, from coordinate 16,212 downwards.
AATGGTGACGCCGCTGCAATTCAAAGAGGAGCGGGTGCTCGATAAATCGCTGATTCCAATCATGGACAAAGTGAAAGTGATCGCGAACAACGAGTTCGAAGCGCTCTTTCCAAAATTTCAGCCGAGTCGCGTAACAATCACAACCAATGATGGAAAAGAATATTCAACGCGCGTCGATGTCCCGAAAGGCGATCCACGCGATCCGATGACCGAGGACGAGATCGCGGTGAAATTCACGGCGCTCGGCGGCGATGTAATCGGGAAAGAGCAGTGCGAAAAATTGCGTCAGTGCATCATGAATTTGGAAAACCTAGGGAACCTTAGCGACCTCCTCGCGCTGACCGTCGCGCGTTGACTGGGGAGCGCACGCGGCTCGCGTGCTGGTTTCGGCGGCTCGCCGAAACGAACTTTGGAAACGACCCGGACGAATAGCAACCGCACGAACAATGTTCGCGAGGGCGGGGCCGCCCTCGCCCGCACGCCAGCCGCGTGCGCTCCCCAGATTACGCAGTCCCGCTTCCCTCGCCTGCGCCGAACTGTATTCCCTGCGCCAGCGGAAGCTCGGTTGAGAAATTGATCGTGTTCGTCTGACGCCGCATGTAGCTCTTCCAGCAATCACTGCCGCTTTCGCGACCGCCACCGGTTTGTTTTTCGCCGCCGAACGCGCCGCCGATCTCCGCGCCACTCGTTCCAGTGTTTACATTGGCAATTCCGCAATCACTCCCGACGGCGCTCACGAATTTTTCCGCTTCGCGCACATCGTTGGTAAAAATCGATGAGGTCAATCCTTGCGGCACATTATTGTGAATCGCCATCGCTTGGTCGAAATCGCGATACGTCATCAGGTAAAGCAATGGTCCAAACGTTTCGTGTTTCACAATTTCGAAATCCGGCTTCGCAACAGCCAGACACGGCTTCATGTAAGCGTCGCCAGGAACGGTGAGCCGCTCGCCGCCGTAAAGGACCTGGCCGCCTTCATCTTTCAATCGCTGAATGGAATCCTGCACCGTGTCGACAGCCTGCCTGTCGATCAGCGGACCCATGACGGTCTTGCGATCCAGCGGATTCCCAATCGGTAACGTCTTGTAACCATTAAGGAGTTTATCGCGCACCTTCGACGCAACTGACTCGTGCATGATGACCCGGCGTGTCGAAGTGCAACGTTGTCCGGCTGTGCCTACGGCCCCGAAAAAGATCGATTGCACCGCCATCTCCAGGTCGGCGCTAGGCGTGACGATCAGCGCATTGTTGCCGCCCAGTTCCAGAATTGTTCGACCCAGTCGTCCGTTAACCGCTTTGGCGACATTGAATCCCATATTGGTGGAGCCAGTAGCCGACACCAATGGAATGTGGGGATCGTCTGCCAGTTTTTGGCCCACCGTTTTACGATCGCCCACCAGCAGCGTAAAGATCGCAGGATCAGCGCCAGTTTCGCGACAGACGCGCTCGGCAATTTTCGTGACCGCGATCGCGGTGAGCGGCGTCTTCTCAGACGGCTTCCAAATCGTAGCATCACCACAAACTGCAGCGAGCGCCGCGTTCCAAGACCAAACTGCGACCGGAAAATTGAACGCGCTTATCACTGCGATGACGCCGAGTGGATGCCATTGTTCCATTAACCGGTGGCTCGCACGTTCGGATTGAATCGTTAGGCCATAAAGCATCCGCGACTGGCCGACGGCGAAATCGCAAATGTCGATCATTTCCTGCACTTCGCCTTCGCCCTCGGCGATGATCTTCCCGGTCTCCAGCGTTACAAGCTGGCCTAACTCATGTTTCAATTCACGCAAGGCGTTGCCGAGACGGCGAACCGTCTCGCCGCGCACCGGTCCGGGTGTGACCCGCCATTTCAGAAAGGCTTCGTGCGCACGCGAAATTGCTTTGCTGTAATCGCCGTCGGAAGCCGTGCGGATGCCAGCGAGCCGTCGGCCGTCGATCGGCGAAACTTTGTCAATCGTCGCGCCGCCGCCGCGCCATTCACCATAGAAAACGCCTGCGTTGTCGTCGGTGAGACCCAGTTTTTCCAGAGGTGTTTTCATATGTCGACCGGCGATTCCGCAGCAATCCGGGGAGCGCACGCGGCTCGCGTGCTGGTTTCGGCGGCTCGCCGAAACGAACTTCGGGAAGAATCGAGCTGAAAGAAAGCGCCAGTAGGAAGAAAAGTTCGCGAGAGCGGGCCGCTCTCGCCCGCACGCGAGCCGCGTGCGCTCCCCTGAACCGCCCGATCACGATTCATTTCGAGCTCCTGCGCTTGCTGCAATATTTGCGCATCAATTCGATCGCTTCATCGATCACCTCCTCAGTGATGTCGAGCGCAGGACGAAAGCGGATCGAGGTTTCACCGGACCGAAGCGTCAAAACACCGAGGTCGAAGAAGCCGTGCCAAAATTCTTCGCGCGTTTTCGCATCGGGCAGATCGAACGCGAGAAATACTCCGCGACCGCGCGCGGCGCAAATCAGTGGCTCTTCGTTCTGCAGATTGCGCAGTTGATCCAGAAAATACGCACCTATTTTCGCGGCGTTCTCAACCAAGCGCTCTTGCTCGATGATGCGGAGATAATGCGTCGAGCGCACCATATCAGTGAAGTTTCCGCCCCACGTTGAATTTAATCGGCTGGGTAAGCGAAACGCGTTGTCTTTCACTTCATCGATGCGCGGACCGGCCATCACACCACAGACCTGCGCTTTTTTTCCGAAAGCCATCAGGTCGGGCAAGACACCGAAGTGTTCGGAGCACCAATTGCGCCCCGTGGCGCCCATGCCGCATTGCACTTCATCGAAAATCAGCAGGATATCGTTTTCATCGGAAATTTTTCGCAGTTTTTGCAGCCATTCTCCGCGAAAATGATTGTCGCCCCCCTCGCCCTGAATCGGTTCGATGATGATGGCGCAAATGTCGATGTTGCGTTGTTCGATGAAATCGCGGATCTCCTGCTCGGCTTTTTGTTCGCGCTCGATTACGTCCGCTTCGCGTTTCGATTCCGGCAGCGAGAAATCGATGAACGGACACGAGATGCGGGGCCAATCAAATTTCGCAAACAGATCCGTCTTGCGCGGGTCGGTATTGGTTAGGCTCATCGTGTAACCGCTCCGCCCGTGAAAAGCGTGCCGGAAATGCAAAACCTGGGTGCCACGTTCACCGTGACCTGCGGCCATATTCTTCCGAACTTTCCAATCCATCGCCGCCTTCAGGCAATTCTCTACCGCAAGTGCGCCGCCCTCGATGAACAGATAGTGCTGGAGCGGCGGTAAACCGACGACGCGCTCAAACGTGGCGACAAATTCAGCATAGCCGTCCGAATAAATATCCGAGTTGGCAATCTTCAGTTTCGCTGCGCGTGAAAGATCGCGCCGCACTTCCGGCTCGTCGAAGTGCCGATGGTTATATCCAACCGGCATCGACCCAAAAAAACCGTAGAAATCTATCAGTCGGCGATCGTCGACCGCGTTGTACAAGTACGAGCCGCGGCTTTTGTTGAGATCCATGACGATCTTGAACCCGTCCAGCAACACGTGCTGCTCAATTGTCTGGAGGACTTTCGCAGCCGCCATTGGCTTTTCTGCTTTGCTCTTTGGCGTGCGGTTTCGAGTGGGAGGTGTCTCCGCGAGGACGGGTGCGATACTCATTGGTGATCGTAATCTGTTGCGCCAACGGGGTCAATCGGTGGGGCGCGACCGCCGGGCGCGCCGAAAAAGTCGCAACAGAAAATTCCAGCGGACGGTCCGGCGGTCCGTCCCTACCTACACCATGCCCTGACGCAGCAGCTCGTGCTTTCCGGCAAGCAGATCCTGCACGAGATCATATCCGCGTTTATCGGCATTGCGCGCGGTGCCGGCGAAATGATGATCGATTCGCATGCGCGCCGATCGGCAGAAATAATTCGCTATGGAAAGAATTTCGTCGGCTGGTTTCCCCTGACCGAGCAGCCATTGCGCATAAGAACATGTGGCGCTGATCGCGAACAACTCGGTGGCGACCCCGACAAATCTTGAAAGGAGCAGTTGCTCGCGATCGAGTTTGGGGCCGAACCGCGCCATCGCGTGAAATAATCCGCGTGCGAGTCGCTTGCTGGTGCGCGCGGCGTAATTGACGTGGCCCAAAAGTACTTCGTGCAAGTTGTCCACATTGCCCGCGCCCTTGCGCAGCCACTGGCGCGGATACCAGCCGGCGTAAAATTTTCCAGAACTCAGAACGGCTTTCGCGCGATCGGACATCGGCAGTTGCGTGTTGAAAATCCCGCCGCCTACTTTCAAATGCGGGTCAAGCGCTTCGCGTGCAATGAAAAGACGCATGATTTCGCTGGAGCCTTCGAAGATAGTGTTGACTCGACAATCGCGCAGAAATCTTTCCACCGCGATTGGTGGCTCGCCGCGTCCGGCCAACGATGCTGCAGTCTCGTATCCCCGGCCGCCACGCACTTGCATTGCTTCATCGGCAATATGCCAGGTCGTTTCCGTGGCCCACATTTTGCACATCGCAGTTTCGATACGCAGGTCGCCCACCTTGCTGTCGAGCAGCGACGACGTGAGAAAGGTCATCGCTTCCATGGCGAAGACGTTGCCCGCCATCTCTGCAACTTTGCCGGCAATGGCTGCATGTTTGCCGATTGGCACACCCCATTGAATGCGTTCGCCGGCCCATTTCCGGCAGATCTCCAGCAAGCGCTTCGATACCCCAACGCACGCCGCAGGCAAGGTGAGCCGTCCAGTATTTAACGTCGTGAGCGCGACCTTGAGCCCGGCGCCTTCCTTGAAAATGATGTTCTCCCGCGGAACCCGCACATTGGTGAACCTAACGACTGCGTTGTAAAGCGCGCGCAGTCCCATGAACCGGCAGCGATACGCGATCTCCAGTCCCGGCGTATCTACATCGACTATGAACGCTGTGATTTGTTTGCGTTCTTTTCCGCCCACCATCTTCGATGGAGTGCGCGCCATCACGACCAGCACGCCGGCTTTCACGCCGTTAGTGCACCAAAGTTTTTCGCCGTTCAGGATGAACTCGGAGCCGTCTTCGCCTGGCTCAGCTTTCAGTGTCAGTGTCGCCGGGTCGGATCCCGCCTGAACTTCTGTCAGCGCGAATGCGGAAATCTCGCCGCCAGCGACGCGCGGCAGATATTTTTGTTTCTGCTCTTCAGTGCCAAATAAAAGCAACGGTTGCGCTACGCCGATCGACTGATGCGCTGACACGAGCGCGGCGACGTTTCCATCCCAACTGCCGAGCAACACTGCTGCACGTCCATAATTGGATTGGGTTAAGCCGAGTCCGCCGTATTTCTTCGGTACCTTGATTCCAAAGGCACCGATCTCCGCGAGTCCTTTGAAATTTTCCGGCGGAATTTCGCCAGTGCGATCGATCTCATCGGCATCGACATGTTCGCGCAGATAGGTTTCAAGCTTGCGCAGGAAGTCTTCGCCAGCGGCTCGATCCTCGGCGCTCTGGGCTGGATAGGGATGAATTCGATTGAAATCGTAACGTCCGACAAACAGGTTGCTGGCGAAACTGCCGCGGTCCTCCAGCGGATCGCGCGCGGCCTCGGCGAGCTCGAGCGCCTCGCGCTGACCTTTCCCCATCTTCGATGTATCGATGACGGCAGCAGGCGTCGCCTTCTCGGGCTTTGCGCTCGTTTCCTCGGTCCCGCGACTGCGGGATTTTTCGGGGGCTTCCAGCGGCGATTTCATATCACTCATCTGTCATTCCGAGCGAAGTCGAGGAATCCCGCAGAAGAATGCTGGGTTCCGCAACGGGATGTCTCGACTTCGCTCGACATGACGAACAATTTATTCCTCATAAAATTTCGTCCCATCACGCGCATGTTTCTTCAATATTTCGCATGGAGTAAATTTCTTTTCAGTTCGGGCGAGCTGTTCCAATTGCTCGACGGCCTTTTTTATTCCAAAGTGTTCAGCAAATCGCAATGGGCCGCCGCGGGACGGCGCAAAACCGGTTCCTAAAATCATTCCGTAATCCGCATCCTCGGGAGAATCGACGACTCTCTCTTCCACGCAGCGAGCAGCCTCATTCACCATTAGAAAAATGAGTCGATGTACAATGTTCACGCCGTCATCCTGAGCGGAGCTTAGCGAAGTCGAAGCAGCCCGATGGCTTTGCTTTAAGGTAGCGTCGCGGGATCCCTCGACTGCGCTCCGCTTTGCTCCGCTCCGCTCGGAATGACTCGTGATCCACTGAATCAACGTCTCGTTAGGCGTCTGCACCTTGCCTTCATATTTGTAAAAACCTGCACCTGTTTTGCGGCCTAACATCTGCTGGTCGCGCAGCCAGAGGAGGATACTCGGGACGTGATCGCGTTGTCCATACGCCTTCTCGAGTGTGTTCCCGATATCGATCGTGATATCGACGCCGATTTCATCGATTAATCGTAACGGACCCATCGGCATTCCCCATTCCACCAGCGCGCGATCGATTCGCTCAGCGTCCATGCCGCGCTCGAATAGCTCGGCCGCGTCGAGCAAGTAGGGAAACAAAACGCGGTTCACCAGAAACCCGGGACTATCACGAACGATCACCGGCAGTTTTCCGATCTGCCTAACAAAAGCCAGGCTGCGATCGCGCGTTTCGTCAGATGTTTGCTTCGCAATAACAACTTCCACCAGTTTCATCCGGCTCACCGGATTAAAGAAATGCAATCCGATCACGTGCTCAGGCGAAACGGTCACTTCGGCCAGTTGGCTGACAGAGAGTGCTGAGGTATTTGTGGCCACAACGGTTTTCGGCCCGGCTTCCATCGCCAGCTCGCGGAAAACTTCCTTCTTGATTTCCATTTTCTCAGAAGTCGCTTCAATTACGAATTGCACATCGCGCAATTCCATTGGCGCGGTCGAGCCACAAATCCGGGCACGCCCCTGTTTCGCCTTCTCCTCATCCATCAAGCCGCGCTTCACAGCATCGCCGTAGATTTTTTCCACGTTCGCCAGCCCGCGATCGATCTGTTCGCGCGCGACGTCGCGCAGAATCACCGTGACGCCACGTGAGCTGAGCCATTGCGCGATGCCTGAACCCATCACACCGGCGCCAATCACCGCAGCGTGCACGATTTTTTCCGGTGGCGTTCGCGAAGTTCCTTTCTTGTATTTCTCCGCGAGGAAAAAATTGCGAATCAGATTCTGCGTCGATTCCGTCTTGCCGAGGTCCACAATCCCATCGAGCTCCAACCGAAGCGATTCAGCGGGCGAAATCGACTGGGTCTTATTGATGATTTCGTAAGCACGCGCGAGGGCCGGATTGCCGTTTCGTTTTGGAGCGGCGAGCTCCTGCGAGCCCGGCGTTGACGGCACTCCGCCCTCGATTTTACGTTTTCCAGCGCGCAGCTTTTCACGTGCGCGATCCAGAAGCTGATCGGTCGACGCAATGTCATCGACCAGTCCGATGTTCAGAGCTTCCTGCGCCGAATAAAGTTTGCCTTTCAAAATCACTTCCGCGGCTTTTCCAGCGCCGACCAACCGCGGCAATCGCGTGCAGCCGCCCCAGGCGGGAAGAAGGCCCAATCCCGTTTCGGGCAAACCGATCCGCGTCGCCGGCGCGTCTGATGCGACGCGATAATCGCACGCGAGCGCAACTTCGCAGCCGCCCCCGGCCGACGCGCCGTGGATAGCGGCAACCGTTGGAATTTTTAGATTAGCCACGCGATTGAAAACCTGTTGTCCTCGCTCAATAAATCCGCGCATCTCGCCGGTTTTCGCTGCTTGTAAGAGCGTTTTCAAATCCGCACCGGCGACGAAAATGGATTTCTTTGCCGATGCAATGATCAGCCCCCGCAGCGAAGCATCTTTTTCCACAGCATCGAGGTGTTCATTCAACTCATCGAGAGTAGCGGCGTCGAAAACGTTCGCACCCGAGTCGGGGCGATCGAACCTGAGCACGCAAATGTGATCGTCACCTGTCTCGCGCCGAATCATTGGAGCTGTAGCAACCGCAGGCATTCCTTTAATTTTGGAACGTTTCCGGCAAATGCCAAGTATGGAAGACCAGAGTTAAACATTAGGCAGCCGCGCTTTGTAACTTTTTGAAGAAGCCTTGGCGAGACGTTGCTTTGCGGAAGTGCGAGTGCTAGAAACGCCACGTGGTCGGGAAGATTTTAGAACCGGAAATCAGAGGCCTCATCGAGGCGCGCAATTTCGCGGCGCTTCGTGAAGTCTTTCGCGAATGGCCACCCGCTGATGTCGCCGAAGTAATTCTAGATCTGCCAGAAAACGAACAAGTCATCATCTTTCGGGTATTGCCGCACGATCTGGCAGCGGATGTTTTTGAATATCTCGACTTCGACGCGCAACAAACGTTGCTGCGCGCGATGGCACACGAGCAGGTCGTCGGAATTCTAAACGAAATGGCGCCGGACGATCGGACGGCGCTGCTGGAGGAATTGCCTAGCGCAGCCGCGCGACAACTAATCCGACTTCTCACTCCGGAGGAGCGTCGCATCGCCACGGCGCTGCTCGGTTATCCCGAAGACAGCGTGGGCCGTTTGATGACGCCGGATTTTATCGCGGTGCACGAGGACTGGACTGTGCAGCAAGTGCTCGATTACGTGCGCGAACATGGCCGCGATAGCGAGACACTGAACTTTGTATATGTCGTCGATGACCGCGGAAAATTGATCGACGACGTGCGGATGCGCGAGTTCCTACTCCGGCCACTCACAACGAAGGTGAGCGACATTCGCGATCAGACCTTCGGAGCGTTGAATGTGACTGATTCGCAACAGGACGCATTGAATGTTTTTCGCAAGTACGATCGCGCCGCTTTGCCAGTAGTCGATTCAAACGGCGTAGTCGTCGGGATCGTCACAGCCGATGACATGCTAGACGTTGCCGAGGAAGAGGCGACCGAAGACATCCAAAAATTCGGTGGAATGGAAGCACTGGACGAGCCGTACATGCGCATTCCGCTGTGGCGAATGGTGCGTAAGCGTGCCGGGTGGCTCATCATTTTGTTCCTCGGGGAAATGTTGACCGCGACTGCAATGGCAAGTTACCAGGAGGAACTTGCGAAGGCGCTTGTGCTGGCGTTGTTCCTGCCGCTCATCGTTTCGAGCGGCGGCAACTCTGGATCACAAGCTTCCACTTTGATGATTCGCGCCATGGCGTTAGGCGAAGTTACCTTGCGCGATTGGTGGCGAGTCATGAGTCGAGAAGTGCAGGCTGGCCTGTCGTTAGGCTTGATTCTGGGAGTCATCGGCGTTGTTCGCGTAGCCATATGGGCAATCATTGGCGAACAGTATCTGCATCGACAACCGTACGGTCCGCATTGGCCGCTGGTCGCGATGACCGTCGGAATTTCGCTCGTCGGTGTCGTAATTTGGGGAACCCTTTCCGGTTCCATGCTTCCCTTTCTTCTGCGCAGAATCGGAGCCGATCCGGCAACATCCTCCGCGCCATTCGTGGCAACTTTGGTCGATGTAACGGGACTAATTATCTACTTCAGTATCGCGCTGGTGATTATGCGCGGTGTGATGCTGTAGGCTGCATCGCTGGATCCATGCGTTGACACCTGCCGCTAGTGTGTGACATTCGTGTCATGAGTGAGACACTCACCATCCGATTGCGAGCCGAAGAGAAGGCACAGTGGGAGCGAGCCGCCGCCGCTGTAAGGGAAACAGTCGCAGAGTATGTACGCAACGCGGTACGCCAACGGGGTCAATCCTGCGCATGGGACAAACATCTCGGGTCTGCCAACGCAGCCGTTCCGCCACCGACTAATTCCAATATTCGTCAGGCTTTTGCTCGGGGAAATAGACGCAAGCGATGATTTATCTTTTGGATACCGGGCCTCTGGTGTCCGCGCTCGCCCGCGAAGAAGCACAATTTGGCCGTTGGGCCAAGGAGGTCTTAAGCCGTCTTCCTACTCCGCTCTACACTTGTGAATCTGTGCTGACAGAAGCTGCTCATTTTTTGGGAAGCGGTGACGCTGTTCTGGCAGCCGTTGCGGATGGCCTGCTGCTTTGTCCATGGGACCTTTGCGACCATCACGCGCGTGTCCGCGAATTGATTCGCAAATACGACGATCAACCAATGGACTTGGCGGACGCGTGTATCGTCGCGATGAGTGAGCAATGGTGGGATTGCAAAGTTGTAACTGTCGATGCTAGCGACTTCAAAGTTTACCGCCGCCGTGGCCGCCATGTCATTCCCCTGTTAACGCCGCTTGATTTTCGATAACTTTCTCCATGCCGCTAACCACTAGCGTGAAACGATCGTAATCAAGTTTGTCAGGCGTGTCGTTCGACGAGTGATAGTACGGATAACGAAACGGCGCGGTGTCGGTTACCATGATGGCGGGGTAACCATACTGCCAGAATGACCATTGGTCCGACCAACTCACGCCTGGGAGGAATGCGGGAAGCGCGGCGCCTTCAGATGGGATCTTCGCGTGTTTGCGGAACAGCGCGATAACGCGACGTAGCAAGCCGCCTGAACGAACGTTGCTAACGAAGCCGATGAAATTGCCGGCGTTCGGATACAACAGGCCCAAACCTGGCGACGGATACGTTTGCGAGTGCGGCGCATCAGAAAAGTAACCGATGGTCTCCAGACTAAGCATCGCCGAGATATTGTCGCCGCGTTCTTTGCATCTGCTGGCATAAATTTGGCTACCCATTTCACCCGACAAAAAATAAGGCGGCTCCTCATTCACGAACGCCACGAAGCGCAACGTTTGCTTCGGCTTTGCGCTAGCGAACCGCCGCGCCAACGCAAGCATTGCAGCCACGCCACTGCCGTTATCGTTTGCGCCCGGCGAACCAAAAACTGAATCGTAATGCGCGCCGATCACGATGATCGGGAGATGCGACGGCTGGGAAGCCGTCGCTCCTTGCAGGCTCCCCGGAATTTCTGCTTCGATATTGTGGCAGGCTTGTCCGCGGATGTCGTAGCTGTCTCGGCGGGTCCGCAGTCCGCCTCGGGAAAACGAATCTTCGATAAAATCGGCGGCGGCATTGAGCTGTGCGTAATGCGACATGTTGCGCTCCCCAATTTCTCCGGCGAGCTTTAGCACATTGGCGCGGAGCTCTTCGCGCAAGATAGTTTCATCAGGCGAAAGCGGTCCCGCCTTCGAAACATTCTTCCCGGGCATCCTCATTCCAAACCACCAGATTAACACCAGAACCGCCGCGATGACGATGGCGATGCAGAGCGCGCGGGAAAGAATTTTCAAAAGCACATCGTCATCAAACTAATGAACACGAAACCAACGAAAGCATGTCACGTGATTTCTGGGAAGCACACCCGGCCCGCGTGTATTGTTCGCCGGGCCCGCCGAACAGCTCTTTGGGAGACGCTGCATTTCACAGACCTTCTCTTGGAAGATCGTGCTTCTCATACTCTCAAATTTTCGGCCGGGGGCCGAAAACAGCACGCCAGCGGCGTGCGCTCCCCGGATTCGCTTCGGTCACGCGAGCTTTTTGCGGAAACGCAGAGCGCACAGACTAAAAAGCACATTCGACATCACAATAAGCACTAAAAGGTTCGGCCAGTACTCGAAAAGATTTGCGCCGCGCAGAATGATCGCACGCATGAGTGCAATGAAATACGTCGTGGGAAACAGCGCACCGAACGCGTAAAAAATCCACGGCATTGTTTCACGCGGAAAAATGAACCCGGAAAAGAACACGCTCGGCAGCAGGAACACCATCGACATCTGCAGCGCCTGCATTTGGTTTTCGGCTCGGGTCCCGACGAGCAACCCAAGACTTAGCAGCGCGAATACATATACCAGCGTAGAAAACATCATGGCTAACACACTGCCCTCGATGGGAACGAAAAACACAAAGCGCATGATGCTAAACAAGACAATCGCCATGGTCATGCCAATGCATAGATACGGAACAAGCTTACCGAGCATGAGCCCGGCGGGACTCAATGGGCTTACCAGTAATTGTTCAAGTGTGCCGCGTTCGCGTTCGCGCACCAACGCCATGGCCGCTGCAACCGTTGTTCCGATTTGTAAGACCACGCCGATCACGCCGGGCACAAAAAAATTCGGCGCTCGCATGGCCGGGTTATAAAGCATCTGCGGACGAACATCGATTGGCATTCCTTTGCGGCCAGTATCGCGCATCAGCGTTTCCATTGATTGCGTCAGCGCTACGCCGAGCCCGGTTTGAAGAGCCTGCAATGCGGTGGTGGAATTGGACCCGTCAACAAGCAACTCCACTTGTGCGGAGTGACCCGCCATTAGCTCGCGGGTAAAGTTCGGCGGAATGTAAAGCGCGGCGTACGCGCTTCCCTTGCGCATTTCGCTCTTCAACTGGTCCAGGCTTTGCGCTTCCCCGACTACGCGGAAGCTTTGCGTGTTAACGAACTGGTCGATTAAAAGACGGCTTTCGACCGTGCGATCTTCATTAAGAACAAGCATCGCCATGTGCTTCACGTCGTTGTCGAGCGCATAGCCGAACGCCACCATCTCGATCAACGGCGGGAAAAAAAAGAAAAAGAGAGTCAGCGGATCGCGCCAAACGACGATGAACTCCTTGAACAAAATTGCGCTAAATCCTCGAAACGGTTTGTGTTTCATGTTGCTGTTTATAAGGAGCGGCGGCTTTCCAGCCGCCGGGGCGATCTGGAGATCGCCCTTCCTTGGTTCTCCTTCGCTTCGCTCAGGATGACAATCATGTTATGCGGCTTTCTGTCGTTCAGCTGCGTGCTTGTTAGAAAGTTCGACAAACACGTCCTCTAACGAAGGGCCCATTTCATGTATCTCGACATGAGCGACACCAACTTTGCGCAGTTGTTCCTCAATGTGCGCGCGCTTGACTGTGTCATCGACTAGCAAATGCATGGATTGGCCGAAAATTGTGGCGCTGCGCACTCCCGGCATCTCGTGCATGGCATGGAGAGCCGCGGTCACGTGATCGCAAGTCACATCGAGCCGGCGCGTGCCAGGCGGGTTCACGTCCGGCAGTTTTTTTAAGTCGTCGGGCTCACCGCACACGATTAATTTCGACAGGTAGATGTAGCCTACATGATCGCAGCGCTCTGCTTCATCCATGTAATGGGTCGTCACAAACAGCGTCATGCCTTTACCAGCGAACTCGAAAAGTAAATCCCACAGCTCGCGCCGGGCGACGGGATCGATACCGGCGGTCGGCTCATCAAGGAAAAGCACACTCGGCTTGTGCATGAGCGAACAAGCCATGGCCAATCGTTGACGCCAGCCACCGGAGAGTTGGGCAGCGCGCCTGCCGATGTACGGCTCCAGATGCGTCGTGGCGATCATTTCCTCGCGCCTCTGATTCAACTCGCGGCCGCTCAAGCCATAAAGTTTTCCTGCGAAGATGAGATTCTCATTCACAGTCAGCTCGTCGTAGAGCGAAAATTTCTGCGACATATAGCCGATTAATTCCTTAATCGGCTCCAAATCCCGCACGACATCGTGGCCGCCTATTTGCGCCGTGCCCTCAGTCGGCTGCAGAATTCCGCATAGCATTCGGATCACAGTCGTTTTGCCCGAACCATTCGGGCCGAGAAAACCGAAGATCGATCCCTTTCCAACCGTAAACGAAACATGATCGACAGCCGTGAAAGTGCCGAAGCGCTTCGTCAGTCCTTCTACTTGGATCATTGGCTCAGGCATAAGAATCAATCAGGAAAACGGAAGTTGGCTCGGCTCGCCGCGGCGCGCCGATAGCGGGCCCGCGACAACGCGTTCCACCTTTCCTGCTTCTCCTGATTCATCGATCCGAATTCCTCATTTCACATTTGGAAAGTAAACGTCCGCCGCCATTCCGGCGCGCAAACGATCGTCGTCGCTCGGCAATCGAATCTTCACGCCAAACACCTGTTTGATGCGGTCAGCGACAGTCTGCACATTGCGCGGCGTAAATTCCGCCTGCCGATTGATCTGCTCCACAACGCCGTCGAAATCGGTGTGCGGAAACGAATCCACGCGGACGCGGACGTGCTCGCCCAGCTTGATTAAACCCAGCCATGACTCAGGCACGTAAACCCGCACCCAGAGATGTCCGGTCAACAACAGCGTGGCCGCTTCGCGATTGGCCGGCAGCACATCGCCTACTTTTACGCTGAGCACCTCGAGAACGGAATCCGCCGGCGCGACGATCTGCATTTCCGCTAGTTGCGAATCGATATCGGCCAGCTGCGCACGCGCTTGTGCGACGCGCATCTTCGCCGCAGCCACATTTTTCTCCTGCGCTTTCGCCGCGCTGCCGGCGCGCTCCGCGTCAGTCGCCGAAACGACTTTGCGATTGAGCAAATCCTGCTGGCGCCGCGCATCATCGTGCAAGAACACCAGTTGTGCGTCTTGCGCGTCGGCATCGTGAACAGCCGTGTCGATTTGCGCGGCGGCCAGATCGCGACGCGCTCGCAACTCCGACGCATCCAGTTGCACGATCACCTGACCTTCGTGCAAGCGATCGCCTTCCCAAGCCAAAATTTTTTCTACACGGCCGCCGGACCGCGGGCCCACGTGTGCTTCATCGACTTCGATCGTTCCGGAGACGGCATTCTTTCGAGTGCCGCAGCCCGCCAACAAGAGCAGCAATGCAGCAGCTCCCCCCACACCCACTGACTGTGCCCAGCGCCTAACGCACCATGCGCGCATGTTTTCTTCCTTTTGGTGTAAGCGCACCTTGGAGAACAATTTTCAGGATGCCGGCGAAACCTTCCTTCGGCATCATCCCGAGTTTTTCCATCTTCGCGGGATTCATGATCGCCTGAACAATCGCCAGTAGAATCTCAATGATTAGGTTCGCGCGAACGTCTTTCCGCACCATTCCCGCCCGTTGCCCGGCGAGGAGAAGGTTTCCGAAATACCGCTGGAACAAAGCAGCCCGGCGATGCTCGATAACCTCAAATACTTGCGGCGCCTTCTGTCGCATATCACGCACGAACGGCGGCTTTATCTCATCCAATTCTCGTTGGGTCCCGGCCAGCAACTCGCGCAAAGTCGCCGGAAAATCGTGCGGTTGTGCGCGCGTCACTTCTTTCAGCATCGTTTCCACACCTTGGAATTTATCGGCCAGCACAGCCTCGAGCAGATCGAACTTTCCCGGAAAATAAGCGTAAAGCGTTTTCTTGCTGATCCCCAATTCGTCCGCCAGATCGTCCATGGTCACACTGCGGAATCCGTGACTGAAAAAGTGCGCACGCGCCGCATCCACTATTCGTTGTCGAACAGACGGGTTCCCTCGGTTTCGCGATCGCGATTTTTTGGTCGCCGTCATGGGTGTCGTTCAGCAGCAACTGCGGCTTCAGATATTCCACCACGCTCCATCGACGGCTTCATGTCCTTGTTGGAGGACAAGCTGGTCACCGGCTGTTCGAGCTGGTTAGCGAGGGGGAGATATAACGGAACGAGTTCAGCCACTGTAGAAACTAATATGGTATATTTAGTTTCCAAGCAACAATATTTTCATGACACATCGGCCTGATCGCCACCGTTATCGCTGGCGTTGAAACAGCATAACCAACTGCGCACCGTCGAACCTACGTGCGCTGCTAACGGTCTTTCTGTCTTCAGCTCTTGTTCGAGCAAAACCCGTGGCTGGTGAAGTCTGGACGAAACCGACTGAGTCTGTTGCGCCGAGTGTCAACAATCTCGCTGCAGTCCGTGATCTGAATGGAGACGGAAAACTCGAAGTGATCGTCCATTCGTTTTACCACCAAGGCGGCCAAACCAACTATCGCTGCGAGCCCGACAAGATCGAGGCGTTGCTCTCGGTCGAGTGCGGCGTGTGAGAAATCGCAAGATTGGCGGATGTTGACGGCTTGGAAGCCGTCACTCCTTGTTGGGCAAATTCGCTGTGCACAACACGCGAATTCTTTTAGTAAGAAGTCGTGGAATTGCTTAACGCGCTGAAGAAACATTTCGGCTACGACCGTTTCCGGCCGTTGCAGCGGGAAATCATCGAAGATGCACTCGCCGGACGCGATGTGTTTGTGCTGATGCCCACCGGCGGCGGGAAGTCGCTTTGCTTTCAGTTGCCGGCTTTAATGCGTCGCGATGGGCTAACGATCGTGGTGTCGCCACTCATCGCGCTGATGAAAGATCAAGTTGATGCGCTGCAAACCAGTGGCATCCCCGCAACGTATTTGAATTCAACGCTGGATCGGGAAGAGGCAAAGGCGCGCTGGCGTGGCTTGTATCGCGGCCAGTATCGAATGCTCTACGTCGCCCCGGAGCGATTGATGTTGGATACATTCCTCGAGCGCGCGCTCAACTGGAACATTGCGCAGTTG
>DASXOI010000309.1:0-3638 GCA_036494375.1 Candidatus Udaeobacter sp. | reverse complement strand
CAGTTCGCTCGAATGCGCTAATCGCAGTGTCGCCGAGAATAATTTTTGCCGGTTCATCGGACATACACCAGCGATGCTACAAAAGTATTTTGTTCGCGTCGACTCAGCATCAACGCGCCAGGCTTGGTTCCCTTGGACGGTATTGCTCAGTTAGTTTGACCGAGTCACCCGTGGAGAGGCAAACAGAAGACAACTGTCGCACAAGGACTGACAATCAAGGGACGGCTAGCACCAAAGTTCAAACCTTTGGATTGACCACGCGAACTGCTTGATGAGACGATCTCGCGCGGTGCCACTTCAACTGTTCAGAACCAAAAGTCCGGATCAACTGATCGCCGAAGCAGAGGCGCCGGACCGGCAGATGAAACGGACGCTCGGACCGCTCGCGCTGACGTGCATCGGCATCGGCGCAGTCATTGGTGCGGGAATTTTCTCGCTTACCGGAACCGCTGCGGCCGGCCAGACATTTGCGTCGGGGCTTGAAACGCCAGTCATTAATTTTTTTCAAGCCTGGTTCTCGGGAACAGGCGTTATCCTTGGACGCGCGGGTGCAGGCCCGGCCATCGCCGCTTCATTTATTGTCGCCGGCATAGCTTGCGCGTTTGCTGCGTTTTGTTACGCCGAACTCGCTTCCATGATCCCGGTCTCAGGATCGGCGTACACGTATTCCTACGCTACGATGGGCGAGTTGATAGCGTGGATCATCGGTTGGGACCTGATTTTGGAATACGCCGTCGGCAACATGGCCGTGGCGGTGAGTTGGTCGGGATATTTCGTCCAACTCTGCGACAGCCTGTTTCACTTGAAGTTTCCGCTGTGGCTGGTGAACGATCATCAAACCGCCACAGACTTGCTGGGCAAAGGAGGCGCTGCGTTAGAGGCGTTTTCATCGAGCAGTTTGCCGGTTATTGCCGGCCACTCCATCGCGTTCAACCTGCCGGCTTTGATCATCGTTGCGGCGGTGACTGTCATTCTGGTTTACGGGATTCGAGAAAGCGCACAAACGAACACGACGATCGTTATCATCAAAGTCGCCGTGGTTGTGTTCGTGATCGCCTTCGGCGCGTTCATGGTGAACCCGACTAACTGGCACCCGTTTATGCCGCATGGCTTTCCCGGTCTTATGAGCGGCGCAGCGATCGTGTTCTTCGCCTTTATCGGATTCGACGCGGTGTCGACCACAGCTGAAGAAACCCGCAATCCGCAGCGTGACATGCCAATCGGCATCATCACCAGTCTGATCATCTGCACGGTCCTCTACGTGCTGATGTCGGCTGTGCTTACCGGAATAAAAAAATACACCATCTATGCTGGCGATGCCGCTGCTGTTGCTACCGCTTTCGCGAGCAAACCGTGGGCGCAAGCTCTGGTGAGCGCGGGCGCGCTTGCAGGCACGACTTCAGTGCTGCTCGTCTTTCAGCTTGGGCAGCCACGCATTTTCATGGCGATGGCACGCGATGGTTTATTGCCGCAATACTTCGCAAGAATTCATCCGCGCTTCCGCACGCCGCACATCACGACAATCTGGACTGGAGTGGTTGTCGGTGTCGTAGCGATGGTTACAAACATCGGCGAGCTCGCAGACCTCACGAACATCGGCACGCTCTTCGCGTTTATTTTAGTTTGTCTCGGCGTCAACGTACTGCGCCGCGTGAACCCGGAACGACCGCGTCCGTTTCGAGTGCCGTTCGTTCCGGTTTTCCCAATCCTTGGCGTGTTCATGTGCCTGGCTTTGATGCTGAGCCTGCCGGTAATGACCTGGATTCGTTTTGTGGTCTGGCTCGCAATCGGGCTCGTGATTTATTTCCTGTACAGTGTGCGGCACAGCAAACTGCAGCGCGGCATCGACGTCGGCGAGACAGAAGACATTCCTCCGCCGATCATCAAGACGTAGTCATCCGCATTATAACGGCGCTCAGCCCACTACGGCCGTTGTTTCGCGACGATTCTAGTAGGGATGACAGATGAGTCGCTAATCGAAAGTCAGCAGATTCCAGCGAACAAACTGAAAGCAGGCTGGGAACTGCTCAAGCTTACATTCGCAGAGTGGACGAATGACAATGCTTTCGAATTGTCTGCCGCGCTCGCGTTTTACACGATTTTTTCAATCGCTCCCGTGCTGCTCATCGCCGTTGGCGTGGCCAGTTTCTTTCTCGCACCCGATACGGCGACCGACCGGATCGTCAGTGAAATGGAAAAAATGATCGGCGCGCAGGGGGCCAATGCAGTGCGGCAGGTAATCGAATCATCCCGCGGATTTGGTAAGGGCCTCTGGGCAGTGAGCGTCGGAATTGTCACGCTTATCATGGGCGCGACTGCGGTTTTCGGAGAACTGCAATCCGCGCTGAATCAGATTTGGGATGTCAAAGCCAAACCGGACCGTGGTGTGATCATGTCGTTTATTATCGATCGGTTGCGCTCGTTTTCGATTGCGATCTGCGTGGGGTTTCTCCTTCTGGTTTCATTGGTAATCAGCGCGCTCATCAGCGGACTTCAAAACTACATGAACAACTGGTTGCCCGGTGTCCCATGGATTTGGCAAATGGCAAATGTTGTCGCCTCGTTCTTCGTGATCGCAGTTCTTTTCGCCGCGATTTACAAATTTCTGCCCGACGTCGTGATCTCGTGGAGAGACGTATGGATTGGAGCGGCGGTGACGGCCCTGCTCTTTACCGGAGGAAAATACGCTATTGGCATTTATCTCGGACGAACCGCGACAGCCAGTGCGTTTGGAGCGGCCGGTTCGTTGGTCGTCCTGCTGTTCTGGGTTTATTACTCTGCGTTGATCAGCTTTTTGGGCGCGGAGTTCACCCAGGTTTACGCACGTCGCTATGGCCCAGGCATCCGGCCGGAAAAACATGCGGTTCGCCTCGGCCGTAAGAGCGATTCGATCTGATGTGACAAAAGCGGAGAGCGGTCACATTATTTCGCATGGTTGAAGTCTCAGTTAAGTACACCGGTGAATTGCATTGCGACGCGACGCACGGTCCCTCGAAAGCAAAAATTTCCACAGACGCGCCGAGCGATAATAAGGGCAAAGGCGAAGCTTTCTCGCCCACCGATCTTGTGGCCACGGCCCTCGCGACATGTATTAGCACGACTATGGGAATTAAGGCGGAGGATCTCGGAGTTGATCTGCGCGGCATGACCGTGTCCGTGCAAAAGGAAATGTCGAACGATCCGCCGCGCCGGATCGTTGCTTTGCCGTCAGAAGTTCATATCCCGCTCGCGTCCGATCATCCGCAGCGGGAAGTCCTTGAGCAAACGGCGCTCAATTGTCCGGTGCACAAGAGCCTTCCGGCCGAAATTCGTCGCCCGACCAAGTTTTTTTGGGAAGGGTAACCCCTTCTTGTCATGTCGAGCAGAGTCGAGACATCTCTGGATATTTCTGCGGCTTCGCGCAGGGAAACGTAATTCGAGATTCCTCGACTCCGCTCGGAATGACAGACGACTAGATTATTCCGGGTACAACCACTGGATGTAGTCTCTCACGCCGTCTTCGAGCGAAAACTGCGGCTCGTACCTGAGCGCTTTCCGCGCGCTGGTGAGATCGGCTTGCGTGAAGTTTTGATAATGCGCGTGCGGATTATCAAAATATTCGGGCTGAAAATTTGTGCCCAGACATTTATTTAAAACGT